>JAITQH010000029.1 GCA_031288985.1 Candidatus Methanoplasma sp.
ATGTTTGCAATGTTTTCAACAGCATGTTTGCAATGTTTTCAACAGCATGTTTGCAATGTTTTCAACAGCATGTTTGCAATGTTTTCAACAGCATGTTTGCAATATTTTTAACGGCGTGATCGGGGGTGCTTTGCCCAAACAGGTTTGGCAAGTCGTCGAGGTGTTGCGCAGCCACCGTTGGCCGGTAAGCGGGGCGTGCGGGATCTGGCTGCATTTCACGTCCATCGTCCCACATGGACGCTGTCCTACGCGATGCCTGTTCAAGCCTTGTGAGAGACAAAACCCCGTCATGGTTGCCGAATCGCCGCCGCCACGGACTCCGTACTGAATTGTTCTAAAAACTCGTCCCACTTTGTGTAAGTTTCTATCAAAAACTCGCCCTACTTTGTGTAAGTTTTTATCAAAAACTCGTCCGAATAAGTGTAATTAAATAGTATGGGGGAGGTGTATAACCATGCTTCGTCGAAAGATGAGTGAGAATCTTCTGAGATGGAAGGCGAACCCAAACAAGCATCCGCTGCTTGTCAGAGGTGCGAGACAGGTAGGGAAGACGTTCATAATCGACGACTTCGCGAAGAAGCATTACAAGAGCTGCATATACATCAATTTCGAGACTGACCCTCGGCATGCCGGGCTGTTCGAAGGGGCGCTGGATGCCAGAACACTCACACAGCTCATCTCGTTAAGGTTCATCGACACTCCCATAATACCCGGCAGCACGCTTCTCTTCCTTGACGAGATACAGTCCTGCCCCAGGGCCAGGGTCGCACTGAAATTCCTGTCGGGAGGAGATATGGACATAATTGCCACCGGCTCCCTGCTGGGCGTGAATAAGTTTGAAGTGTCGTCCTATCCGGTCGGATATGAAGAATACATGGACATGCACTCGCTGGATTTTGAGGAGTTCCTGTGGGCGCTTGGCGCCGATGATGGTATGATATCCCACGTCGCAGACAAAATAAGAAGAAAAGAGCCGCCGGAACAATCGATTATGGAGGATTTTCAGAAATATTTCACGTGGCATATGGTGGTCGGAGGCATGCCTGAGGCTGTGAACGACTTTGTGCGGAACAAAGACTTCATCCGCGTTCTGGCCATCCAGAAGAAGATTGTCGAATCGTGCAAATCAGACATCTCGAAATATGCAAAAGGCGCGATGAAGACAAGGGCCGGAGAATGTCTTAACTCCGTGCCGTATCAGATGGGCGACAGATTTAGATATGCCGGCGTGGAAGGAGTCAAAGGCGCCCGCAGATCGATGTGTGACGGCAGCCTCGAATGGCTCATAGACGCGGGAGTCATATTCAAATGCCACAACGTTTCGGAACCGGCGATGCCGTTGAAATTCAACAGGAATTTTGACGTTTTCAAAGTATTCTTTCACGACACCGGTCTGTTGGCGTCCATGATGGAGGCGGAGAACATATTTGAGATCGTCAAAGGCAACGTCCTTGTCAACAAAGGGAAGATCGCAGAGAACGCGGTTGCGGGCGAGATCATGCGCAAGCGGGGAGAGTTGATGTATTTCGCAAGAAGGAAGAGCGATGCGGAAGTGGACTTCGTGCTCGGTCTGGCCGAGGGCGTGACCGCGATCGAGGTCAAGTCCGGCAACAATAACAATTCCAAGTCCCTTGACCTCCTGATGTCCGACAGGTATCATGTGCCCCGGGGAATCAAATTCGAGATCTCCAACGTGTATACGGACGACAGAGGCATCGAACACTACCCCCTGTTCGCCTGCGCGTTCGTGATCCCCGACAGTTCGAAATATGTTCTGTGAATCGATCGTGCGGTCCGAGACCCGGGCCGCCGCACAGCCTTTGCGATCTTCGACGGAGGCGATCGGACGCCGAGGATGCCCGATCAAACGATCCTGAAGTCTGCAATCTCGTCAATCGACTTGGATCTTCCGAAGCCTCTGAGCGTTCCTCCGAACGACACGATCGACCTTCTCTTCATTGCTTCCAAGGCTTCCTCTCTGAAACGGCCTTCCAGCGCGAACATCGCTTTGGAGGTGCCGATCTCGTCAAAATACTCTATCCGGAACTTCGACGGATCCGAATCGTCGTATCCTTGATCGGATGCCGCATATATCCTGCCTTTGAATTCTCGGGCCGTGGACAGTTCTTTGGGCCTCATGCCATCAGCAATCTCGGCCACCCGTTTGAACACCGAGTCGGTTATCGAGACCGTGTCGCTCGGATCCCCATCCTTCGCCGGAGTCGAGCGGATCCTCTTCATCTCAATGGGTGTCCCTGTGTCGGATCTCAGGGACAGGAACGAATCGATGTAGTTGAAGGATATCTCCTTTTTCTCCGGTATTGAGTCCAGACCGTCGACCGCCGTCTCCACGATGCAACTGGATGCGTCCATTATCTTTGGCACTATCTGCCTCATGAGGGGGTCGTTGGGAGCCGCCTCTCCGAACAGGCTCGTCTGTCCGGATGCGGCATACGGATATACGAATCTGACGACGTAGCTTCCGTACGATGTCTGACCCACCCTCATGTTCTCAATTGCTTTTTGTCCGGACTTTTTGCTGAGATGGTAGGGTTTGTACGACGACATGTCAAGATAGGCATAGGTGGATATGTCCTTTTGAGCTTCTATGATCCGGTCAAAGGTGTTGATCGGTATTGTCCCCGAGCCGTCCCGAGTGTCTATTCTGTATTGAAGCGAGTCGGAGTAGTTGCAGAGAATTATGTCCGACAGTATTTCAAGCGCCTGCTTATCTTGATATTTTGCGATGGTGTCGATGGCCTCGATGATCCTTTCAGAGTAGTCGGAGCAGGTGTTGCTCTTGGGTATGAAGACCTCGTCCCATGAGTCGCCGAGATAGATGCGATATGTGTAGTACCTGTCGCTGTTCTGCCTCTTCTCCCACCCTGAATTATGAAGGTACAGTGCAACATCCGGTGCCCGCACATCTGAAACTATGTCAAGGTTAGAAACGGTATTAAATTTCATCTCCCATCTCCATTTTCATCGCCGTCATTTCCATCATTTTATTCAGCGCCCTGCCGTCCAGGATGTTGGTCAAAGGAATGTTCAGAGTTATATCTTCTTTCCCATCTTCCAGCTCCGGACCCTTTTTAATCTGATACCAGTACATCACTTCTTTCATTATCAGTTCTTTGGCGGTGACCGACACCCATTGTGATGTTTCCTGAGGCAGACACAGAACTCCGACAAATGTGCGGCCATCCATATTTTGTCCTCTCAACTTGCGGTATGTTTTGGCATCAATTCTTAACTTGAGCGTTCCATTTGATATTGTGGGGACAGATGTCGCTTTAAGCTGAAAATACAGAGTGGGTTTTATCTCCCACCTCGGATCGTTGGCAACAGGGCTTATTGTTACGTCGATGCCTGAGCGGTCGTTGCCGGGTTTTGGCTCATGTGCTTCATAGTCCAAATAGGTGCATATCAGAGACAGATACTCACAGCTAAGACGTGATTTTATCATATCCAAGCTGTCGTCTTTATGGAACGGTTGGACATCCTTTCCTCCACAGTAACCGTACTCGCGCGATCCCATTCAAGTCCTCTTTTTCAAAAATGAAGAATCGGATAGATAATACTTCGTCATAGAGTTAGCATGGTACTGAATTGCCTGCCCTATGCCGCGTCACGACGCTCTTGCACGAGGCTGTGCATGCGTGCTCCTCCGACATCAATCCAAACGGCATCCGCAGGGATTTCTCGGTTTGCCTCGGCTTCCGGGAACCGGGGATGAGGGCACCATAGGAAAGGAGCGTCAACAATTAAATCAGACATGCCCATCCACCGGCGATGAGAAAATACGACCTCGTTTGTTTTGACATGGACGGCACGCTCACAAAGCTCAGAAGCTCCTGGTGTTGGCTCCACGACTGCTTCGGAGTCGACAACGAGGAGGCGTACCAAGCGTTCGTCAACGGCGAGATAGACGAACCGGAGTTCATGAGAAGGGACATAGCCCTGTGGACGGGAGCGTGTCCGAACATCCGCATACACGATCTCGTCCGTCATTTTCAGTCCATGCCGCTGATAGACGGCATACAGGAGACCGTCGCATGCCTGAAAGAGAACGGCATCCGCTCGGTCATAATAAGCGGCGGCATCGACATAGCGGCGAGAATGCTCAAAGAGGAGTTCGGGTTCGACGACTTCGTCGCGGACGAGATATGCAGCAACAGCGACGGGTCGCTGACCGGCGAGGGAAAGATGAACGTCGATCTGTCCGATAAGGGCGTCCGCGTCAGGGAGTTCATCGACCGCTGCGGCACGACCAAAGAGCGCACGGCGTCCGTGGGAAACTCGTTCACCGACATCTCCATGTTCAGGAGTTCGGGGCTCTCCATAGCGTTCAATCCCGTGGACGTCTACACCGAAGAGGCCGCGACGCACGTCGTCAGGTCGTCCAACATATCGGACATATTGGATCTGATCCTTCCCGACGGAGATCACTCTTCGTCGTAATCGATCGGGTCGTCCTCGTCCATCACGGGGTAGGTCTTCCCTCTGATCCTTCCGTATATGCGGACTATGTCCCTCGCTTCGGCGCCGCCTTTCTTCAATATCCTGTCCGTCGTCTTTATGGCGTGGATGTAAGCGTCGAAATCCTCGAACTGCAGCACCATCCCTACGACGAACTCGTCATCGGGTTCGGCCTCGGTCACAAGAGGATAAGTGACGCGGTTGTCGTTCACCGACACCTTCACATTCAGTATGCCGAACTGCTTGACCCACAGCTTCTTTATAATGTCGGCCTGCGCGTGCTTGGTGTTGGCTCCGCTCTCGATATCGATGTGGGTGACCTGCACCCTCCTTCCGTCGTCCAAGATGAATTCGTCGCCTACTTCGATTATCTCGTCGCTCTCGAGGGTCGTGGCCGTCTCCTCGCTCACGTCTCCGTCGCTGAACACGACCTTTACCGTAAGTTCCACAGGGATCCTGATCGTGCCGGAGAACACGCGGCCGCACCCTGTGCACCTGAACGTGCCTGTGACGTTGCCTTTGCCGAGGTTTCCTTTCAGGATGGCGTGCTCGGCGACATCGTCGCAGATCGGGCACTCAAAGAACACGGAAGGGCCCGGGTCTGTTGTTTTCATTGCATCACCTTGTCGCGAACGGGGCGTCATGCCCCGGAACGATCACGTCGGCATATCCGACGATGTGTTTAATACTTTTCAGGGCGGCGGCGGGGTCGGTGTTTATCGAAGGGGGCGCCATCTTCTCATAGTTGCTCTTTTTTGGGACGGCGTCGCCGGCCACTGCGTATCTGCGGTCCGCGTCCACGAACACGCTCATAGACCCGGGGGTGTGTCCCGGGGTGTGGACGAGGCGGATCCCTTTCGTCAGTTCGATGTCCGCGTCCACGATCCTTGCGGACGCGGGCGGCCGCTCTTCCCCGCTGTGGATCAGCACCTCCGCATCTTTGAATTGATTGAGGTTGCCGACGTGATCGTGGTGGGAATGGGTGAGCACCACCGCGTCCACGTCCTTGGGGTATATGCCTATCTGCCTGAACGACGTCTTGATCGCGGGCCACATATCCTTTGTGCTGGCATCCACGACGATGTTCATGCCGTCGGTCCGGATGAGGGTCGATGTGGAGTATGCTCCGAACACGTTGCCGTCCGCGTCTCGGTCGTAATCTCCGATGACGAGCACATCCAATTTTATCATGCCGCCTCATCGTCGGGCGGATAGAAAACACTGCGCCTTGTTGAAGCGCATTTATATCCTAATTGATTATTCATTATTCTATATGAACATAGACAAGGACCTCGCGATCGAAACGGACGACGAGGTCTATCCGCCATCCGACGACAGCTATCTGCTCATAGAATCATTGGAAATGCGTCCAAAAGAGAAGGTGTTGGAGATAGGATGCGGATCCGGAATAGTTTCCATCCACTGCGCGAAGAACGGCGCGCTTGTGACGTGCGGCGATGTGAACTCCAAGGCCGTCACCCTCACCAAGAAGAACGCCGCGCTGAACAACATCCGCCTGGACGTCCGCGAGACGGACGTCTATTCCCGCATATCTGAGGTCTTTGACACCATCATATTCAACCTTCCCTACCTTCCTGTGAACGACGAGGGCCTGTTGGCCGTCTCTTGGTCCGGCGGCGATGACGGCATGGGGCCGCTCCCCGAGCTCCTGGACTATGCGCCGTATCATCTTGAGGACGGCGGCAGGGTGGTCATAGTCGTGTCGTCGCTTATGGACGGCGACCGCATGAACGCGTTCCTGTCCGCGTACAACGTCAGCATATTGGGCGAGCTGCCGCTGTTCTTCGAGAAGCTGCGCGTATTGGAGATAAAGCTCAGACGGTGACATCCGCCCAATGAACGGCGGACCTGCCGTCTTGTGAAAAGGGTTCTTCCGGCCGAGGAGGGCCTCGGCCGGAGCGGGGTCGGATCTCAGCCGCGGCGGCCCGTCTCCCCGTACTCTTTCAGTTTCTCCGCCGCTTTCGGTCCGAACTTTTCCAGCGAGGCCGAGAGATCCTCCATGCTCACCCTGCATCCCGCGATCTCCTCGTCGGTGGGGGCCTTTCCGGGCCTGATCAGCCGCCTGACGGCGCTCATCACGGCCTCGTTGCATATGGCGGCTATGTCCGCGCCCGTGCAGCCCTCCGACGCCTTTGCCAGCGCTCCGAGGTCCACGTCCGCGCCGAGAGGCTTGCCCGCAGTGTGTATCCCGAAGATGGTCCTCCTTGATTCCTCGTCCGGCGGGCCTATGAGGATGCTCTTGTCGAACCTCCCCGGTCTGAGGAGGGCGGGATCCATTATGTCCGGGCGGTTTGTGGCGGCTATGACCACCACGTCATGCATGGCCTCCAGCCCATCCATCTCCGTCAGCATTTGGGATATCACCCTCTCCGTGACGTTGCTGTCGCTTCCTGTTCCCCTCTGCGGCGCCACGGAATCGATCTCGTCGATGAATATGACGCAGGGAGACGCCTGCCGGGCCTTGCGGAAGGTCTCGCGGACCGCCTTCTCGGACTCGCCCACCCATTTGTTCAGGAACTCCGGCCCCTTGACGGAGATGAAGTTGGCCTCGGACTCGGTGGCCACCGCCTTGGCTAGCATCGTCTTTCCCGTGCCCGGGGGGCCGTAAAGCAGGAGGCCTTTCGGCGGCTTCGCGCCCATATGCCTGAACACCTTGCCGTATTTCAGGGGCCATTCCACAGCCTCCTTCAGCTCCTGCTTGGCGGATTCCAGCGCGCCTATGTCCTCCCACTTCACATTCGGCTTTTCGATCAGGACCTCCCTCATGGTGGCCGGCCGCAGATCCTTCAGCACGGACAGGAAGTCCTCCATCGTGACTGATATCCTTCCCAAGACCTCCGAGGGTATCTCATCCGCCTCCAGATCCACTTCCGGAAGGACGCGGCGGAGCGCCGCCATGGCCGCCTCCTTGCATAATGCGGATATATCCGCGCCCGCGAAGCCGTGGGTGCGGTTCGCCAGCTTCGGGATGTCTACCGACTCGTCCAAAGGCATGCCCCTTGTGTGTATCTGCAGTATCTCGAGGCGCCCTTCCCTGTCGGGTATGCCTATCTCTATCTCGCGATCGAACCTGCCGGGGCGGCGGAGGGCCTCGTCTATCGAGTTCGGGCGGTTGGTCGCGGCTATCACCACGACCTTGCCGCGGGAGTTCAGTCCGTCCATCAGGGACAGCAGCTGCGCCACTATGCGCCTCTCCGTCTCTCCCGCCGCCTCGCCGCGCTTGGGGGCGATGGAGTCCACCTCGTCGATGAATATTATGCTGGGGGCGTTCTCCTCCGCCTCTTTGAATATCTCCCTGAGCTTTCCTTCGGACTCGCCGTAGAACTTGCTCACGATCTCCGGACCTCCGATGGTGACGAAGTTGCTGCTGGTCTCGCCGGCCACCGCTTTGGCGAGCATTGTCTTTCCCGTACCGGGAGGGCCGTGGAGGAGGACCCCTTTCGGAGCCTCCACGCCCAGCCTTTTGAACAGTTCGGGGTGGCGGAGCGGCAGCTCGACCATCTCTCTGATCTTGGAGACGGCGTTCCCGAGGCCTCCGAGGTCGTCGTAGGAGACGCCCGGTATGTCCGCCGCGGAAGGGGATGCGGGTTTGTCCGATATCTTGATCTCCGTACCCGCCGACACGACCACCGCATCGGAGGATGGAGAGAACGACGTGACGACGAAGTCCATCTTGTTGCCCATGAGGTTCAGGGACAGAACGTCCCCCTTGGAGAACACTCTTCCGTCCAGCAGCTGCGCCAGATAATCCTCGCCGCCCTGCAGGCGCAGCTCGTCGGAGGGGGCGAAGGCTATCTTCTCCGCCGTCTTTGCAGCCGTCTTCTCCACGCTCACCCTCTCGTCTATGGATGTGCCGGCGTTGCGGCGGGTGGCGCCGTCGATGCGTATGATCCCGCGGTTCGCGTCCTCGGACGGTCCCGCGAGGATCTTGACGGCTGTCCTCTTGGTCCCGTCGATCCTCGCGATGTCTCCGGGCCGTATGTCCAATATGCGCATGATCTCCGGGTCGAGCCTGGCTATCCCTTTGCCGGCCTCTCCGGGTTTCAGCTCTGCCACTCTTATGACTTTTTCATTCACCATATTCATCTCTCCTTGCAAATATCTCGGTTATGTCTGCCATCAGACCTTTTACGATGCGCTCGTTCGCCATCAGGCAGTGGGAGATCTCCTCTGAGTCCCTTCCCGGGCGGTCGAGCATCTCGTACAGCACGATGCGTCC
>JAITQH010000061.1 GCA_031288985.1 Candidatus Methanoplasma sp.
AGGGGAATACGAGGTTCAACCACTCCGCTCTGGCAACAGGGCGATTATGACACTGAACCTGTCACTTGGAAGGGAAAAAAACTTCCGGGTGAAAAGACTTAAATATTCCCCCGAAATACAGGGAATACCGGGCCTCGTAAAGGGGCCTGAAAGACATGGAGAATCAAGATCTCCGCCGTGATTCGGCGTGCCCTCTTGAATTCTGACGTTCGATGCTACGAATGTTCCGTTAGACGGACATTCGATGAGTGAGCCGTCCGACGGAACAGCGGTGAAATATGGTAAACTGCCAGTTTCTTAGAAATCATCCAAAGACGTGATAAAGTCAAGGATTTGACTCCGGTTGATCCTGCCGGCGGCCACCGCTATAGGAATTCGATTAAGACATGCGAGTCGAGAGTCGTAATGGACTCGGCGGACTGCTCAGTAACACGTGGACAACGTGCCCTTAGGCGGAGGATAATCTCGGGAAATTGAGGATAATACTCCATAGGTCATGAGATCTGGAATGACTCATGGTCGAAAGTTCAGGCGCCTAAGGATCGGTCTGCGGCCTATCAGGTAGTAGTGGGTGTAACGTACCTACTAGCCTACGACGGGTATGGGCCTTGAGAGAGGGAGCCCAGAGTTGGATTCTGAGACACGAATCCAGGCCCTACGGGGCGCAGCAGTCGCGAAAACTTCACAATGGGGGCAACCCCGATGAGGGAATTCCTAGTGCTAGCACTTTTGTGTTAGCTTTTCTTTAGCGTAGATAACTAGAGGAATAAGGGCTGGGTAAGACGGGTGCCAGCCGCCGCGGTAATACCTGCAGCCCAAGTGGTGGTCGATTTTATTGAGTCTAAAACGTTCGTAGCCGGTTTGATAAATCCTTGGGTAAATCGAGGGGCTTAACCTTTCGAATTCCGAGGAGACTGTCAAACTTGGGACCGGGAGAGGCTAGAGGTACTTCTGGGGTAGGGGTAAAATCCTGTAATCCTAGAAGGACCACCGGTGGCGAAGGCGTCTAGCTAGAACGGATCCGACGGTGAGGGACGAAGCCCTGGGGCGCAAACGGGATTAGATACCCCGGTAGTCCAGGGTGTAAACGCTGCAGACTTGGTGTTGGGGATCCTTCGAGGGTATCCAGTGCCGGAGAGAAGTTGTTAAGTCTGCTACTTGGGGAGTACGTCCGCAAGGATGAAACTTAAAGGAATTGGCGGGGGAGCACCGCAACGGGAGGAGCGTGCGGTTTAATTGGATTCAACACCGGAAAACTCACCAGGGGAGACTGTTACATGAAGGCCAGGCTAATGACCTTGCCAGATTTTCAGAGAGGTGGTGCATGGCCGTCGTCAGTTCGTACCGTAAGGCGTTCTCTTAAGTGAGATAACGAACGAGACCCTCACCAATAGTTGCTACTTTGCCCTCCGGGGTGGAGGCACTCTATTGGGACCGCTGGCGCTAAGTCAGAGGAAGGAGAGGTCAACGGTAGGTCAGTATGCCCCGAATCTCCTGGGCTACACGCGCGCTACAAAGGGCGGGACAATGGGTTCCCACACCGAAAGGTGGAGGTAATCCCGAAACCCGTCCGTAGTTCGGATTGAGGGTTGTAACTCACCCTCATGAAGCTGGATTCCGTAGTAATCGCGAATCAACAACTCGCGGTGAATATGCCCCTGCTCCTTGCACACACCGCCCGTCAAACCATCCGAGTTGGGTTTCAGTGAGGCTGCCTCTAATTAGGGTTGTCGAACTGAGATTTAGCAAGGAAGGTTAAGTCGTAACAAGGTATCTGTAGGGGAACCTGCAGATGGATCACCTCCTACGCAGGGTGGGGTTCACACCCCACCCTCAAAAACACGCGTAACTTATTGCAAGGAAATTCCTAGTGGATTTCCCGCAATTCCTTTGGCAGCTTACCACACACTAAACGTAGCATCGAACGTCCATTGTCATCATTTTTTTCTTTGATTGGGCATATTGTCGCACATTGCGGCGTCATGCCGCAGAAGGTCTGGCGGCGGTCTATTCCGTCCGGGACCCGGTCCGCATCCGATAGATATATCTTGACGGCGATGCGGATCCATGGGGGCCGCGCGGCGGCATGGTGTTGCGATGTATTTCATCAAACTTGTGATCAACGAGTCAGAAGGAGGAAACTCATGTTTCGATCTGCTGCCCAAGCAGATATGCGGCGCCGATTCCGGCGCAAGAGTGGAGGTCCTTCAGTGCACATGCCTGGCCAACGACGGAGGATGCGCCATGATCCGCATAACGGATCCGAATGGGGTCCTCTCAGGAGAGGTCGCCGAATCCGCATCCTATTCCAACGACAGGGGCGAATGCACCATTGACCGCATATCGCCGCATCAATTGGTCGCGATGGTCATGAACAACAACTGCCAGGTGTCGCGGATACTGTCGGAATCAGGATGCCTGATCACTTCCGCCGTCATGGAGGACGACGGCAACATATGTTGGACCATGGCGAGTCCGGGCGCCGATTACACCCAAAACCTGCTGCGCCGACTGGCGGAGATAGGAATAACAGTGAAGAGGAAATCCACCCTGAATGCCGATGTCCAGACGATGCTCTCGGACAAACAGGAAGAGGCCCTCAGAACGGCTTTCGCGAACGGGTATTACGACATACCCAAAAAAATGAACATGACCGAGCTTTCCGAGATAATAGGATGCTCCAAGTCCACTCTCGACGTCACTCTGAGGAATGCCGAGCGGAAGATAATCCATCAATATTTCCTTCAAAGCCGGAACAGCATCGTCGGCCGAAACAAATGACCGGCGCCCGTCCGCGGACGGGCGCCGTTAAACGGTTTTCAGGAGGAGTTTCAGAAGTTCATGACGGCATCCGACATCGCGAGGATGTTCTCATACTTTGCACCGACGGGTATGTCGCATCCGGAACCCAGGAGATATCCCCGCTTCCCGCCCTTCTCAAGACATCTGCGCGTCTCTCTGCGAACGTCGTCGGGAGTTCCGCTGAACAATGTTCCGGCAGGATCGACGTTCCCGATGATCGCCATGCGGTTCTTCATCCGCGACACAGCCTCTCCGACGTCCACCTGCTTATCGACCGAGAACGCAACGCATCCTGTGTCCGCGACTATGTCAAGGCGGTCGCTGGTGTCCCCGCAGATGTGGTTGATATGCATCTTTCCCGCCTTCCTGATCACAGCTCCCAGCTCGCTCATCGGCCCCTTTGAGAATCTTACGTAGTCTTCTGCCGAGATCAGATCTCCCGATGCCGTTGGGTCGCATATTATGACCGCATCGATATCCCAAGACACTATCTCCTCTGTGAAGGCCTTCGTTATCTCGACTGATTTCTTTATCAGCGCCATGACGAAATCTTCGTCCATAAAGCTGTCAACCATCAGGTTGTCCACACCCCGGATCTCTCCGGCGAGGGTGAACGGAGACAGTATCGAAGCTATGAGGAAATGATCCTTGCCGAGTCTCTCGGACATATGTCCGGCGGTCTCCTTCGCGGCCTTGAAGCGATAGAACTTATTGATGTCCGGAAGTTTTATCTTGTCCAGATCCTCCGGCCCGTTGACGATGTGCGAGACTGTGGGTATCGTTCCGTGCTCGGGTATCTTCACTTTGCATCCAAGGGCCTCCGCCGGCAGCAGCCAGTCCCACATCACTTCGACGCTGTCCATACGGCACCCCTCCGCCGCCCTGTATTGCGCCTCGGCGGCGATCTTTGGGTTGTTGATGGAGTCCATCACGGTCACGTTCTCAAGGCCCAGCGCCCAATATCCCTGGAATGGCGCGCAGAACGGCACCCTTTCCACCTCTTCCCTCTTCAACGCCATCTCTACCAATTCTTTGGAATTCGTCATGTCTTTTCCTCCTCATTCGACCTCTGCCGCACTGAAGATCGCTTCAGCGGGTTCCGGCTTGCCTGTGCCGTCGAGTTCCACGATATCCTCTGTGTATCTGTCGGGGTTGGCGATCATGTCGCGTTTCATCACATATCTTATGACGCCGATTATGCCGAAGAACACAAGAGACATGGCGGCCATGGTGTAATCGCCGGAGGCCGCCGCGCTGACCACGGTGTACAGCATCATCAGAATCATGAACAGGGACGCACCCGCCGCAACGTATCCGACGGCCTTTCCGCCGGGCGCCCTCCACGGTCTGACGGCGTTGGGATGCATCCTTCTGATCTTGAGAAAAGCCATCGATACTCCGAAATAGGTGAATCCGACGCCAAGCGCCATCAGGCTGAACGTGGCGTTGATCCACGCAGGCCCCGACAGCGCGATCATCACCAGAATGAATACCATGACAAGAACGAAATAGTTCCCCGTCGACGGCATTCCGTGCCTGTTCGCCTTCCCGAACATTCTCGGCAGCGAACCGGAGCCGCCCATGGAATGCAGTATGCGCGACGCACCCATCCAGAATCCAATCAGGCCGCAGCCCATGGCGCAGAAGTTGGCAATGACCACGGCATACTGCAGCCAAGGCCCCACATAGGCTTCGGCGAACACCGCACTGACCATCCCGTTGTCGGCGTAAAGGCTTGATATGAATGCGAACGACGTCATCGACGGATCCAACGAACGCATCCCGATCTCGGCGAAGCATATCACGGCATCGAACACTATAACAAACGCGATGCCTCCGAGCATAAGCTTCCAATGTTTCTTGGCGGGGTAGTCCGCCTCGCCCGCGAACTGAGGTATAAGTTCGAATCCGAAGAACATGGTGACCAATGCGGCCACCGCGAGAACGAACCCCGCATCCATCCCGATGACGTCATTATGCCCCATCATGCCGTTCTGGAAGAAAGGCCCGATATTGTCGATCCCGAACGCACTGCTCCCGATGAAGCAGATCATGGTCACGATGCCTGCGGCAACAAGCACAAAGAACATGACCACTTGGAGCGTCGTCGCAACCGATAGGTTGCGGGTGTTCAGCACAGTCATCAGGATCATCAGGGACACTGCGATCCCTATGACGACGATCTTGGCGAAATTCTCTCCTGCGACATACTGAATGAGCATGGTTACGCAGATTATCTGGAAACAGATGAGCACTATGTACGTGAACATCGTCGTCCACGACACCCAATATCCTGCTTCTCGGTTGTAGGCGGCGCGTACATACTCGTACGAGCCTCCCTTGGTCTTGAACATGCTTGCCAGTTCTCCGTAGCACAGCGCGATCGGGATGCACATCAGTCCGCACAGCAGAAAAGCCAAGCTGACCGACGCTCCGGTGTATCCTATCCACTGCGAAGTCAGTATGAGCCAAGGGCCCATGATGGACGACGTTCCCAATATGAAGAGCTTCTTCCCCCCGACCCTCCCAGTAAGGCCATTTTCACTGATTGTTTCACATCCTGCGCCGCCTGTTCAGCGGATCGCACGAATAGATGCAAGGGAATATTCTAAACACTTTATGCGAACATGTCCAATGCACAGGCTGCGGACTTCAAAAGATGAACCCGCCTTCTGCAAAGAGAGAGGCAGGCGATGCCAAAGGGTTTGCACTTGCCTCGTGCGTCCGTTATTTCAGCCGCTGTCCTTTCCGCCCCGCAGGGCAAGGTCTTCCAGAGCCTTCCCCGATATGCGGTACGGGATCCAGTCCTTTGTCCTTCCAGCCCCCAGAGACTCGTAGAACGCTATGCTCGGTGCATTCCAATCCAGAACGGCCCAGTCCATCCTTATGCATCCGCGGTCCAATGCGATCTCCGCCAGATAAGATGCGATCGCCTTGCCGAGGCCCTTGCCGCGGTGTTCCTTTCTGACGTACAGATCCTCCATGTAGAGTCCGGGCCTCCCGGCGAAGGTGGATATATTGAAGAAATACGTGGCAAAGCCCGCCGCCCTTCCGTCAACCTCGCAGATCACGGCGCCCCCTCTCCTCTAGACAAAGAACATGCGCCGCAGATCTTCTGCATCAGCCGTCACATATTCCGTGAGGTGTTCATACTCCGCAAGCTCCGTGATGAGCGCAAGCAGCACCCCTTCGTCCCCTTCCGCCGCCTCTCTTATATTGATATTCATAACGGCCTCACTGCGGCGATATCACATTGACGCATCTGCATGCAGGTCTTGGGCCGGGCGGGGACACATGCGAATAAGGGAACGCGCCGCCGTTCTCTTTGTAGCTCTCAAGCCCGCTCGCTTTCAGTTCGGCAACTCTCTCCGCCCCCATCCCGTACTTATAATTCATCCATTTGACGGGGTCTCTGTTGACGCAGTGGACATAGTTGACGAGCGCCTCTTCTTCGGTCATTCCGTGTTCGACAAAATCCTTGATGACATTGTCTTTGAACTCCATCTTCTCCAGCGGCGTCAGCGCATCGTATCTCACAGGTTCCTCCTCCGGTATGAACGCAGGCGGCGGCGGGCGCACGATCGGACATCGTTTCAACCGGATCCCCGGTGAACGCAAGACCCAGAGATCTGCCGTGAATGGCGCAGCCGCATCAACAAGGCTTCGTCCGGGCCGGGATCGCGCCCCGTCTCGTCTGCGGTGAGATATGATGACAATCCATTAAAGACTGTCGCACAGGCCGCCCCGGCGCAAAAACATATGCGGAGACGCCGCGCAGGCGCGGCAGGCAATGCACCCGGGAGTGAAGAATGGTAGTCCCGTGCGGGTTCGAACCGCAGTCGCCGGCTCCAAAGGCCAGCATGATTGACCACTACACCACGGGACTTCAAGACCCTCAAAG
>JAITQH010000075.1 GCA_031288985.1 Candidatus Methanoplasma sp.
AGAACATAATCCTTCTCGGAACGCCCGCATCGGGATACCAATTCGAGAAATGGAACGACGGCGCCGACGACATATTCCACAATCCGATAACCGTTTCAACGGCGGGATCGTACGAAGCATCATTCATCGATTCGTCCTCCCCGTCCAACGGTTACAATGTGACCGCCGCCGCCGACGCAAACGGAAAGATTCAGTATGCGACGTCCGGTTCGATGCCTGTAACGGGGGAGTTCCTCGGAACGGCGACGATACACGTGAACGACGGAGAGACCGTAACTCTCACCGGAGCGGCAACGGCGGCGAACTATGCGTTCGAGAAGTGGACTCAGACCTCGCCGATCGCGGCTGTGTTCAGCCACAATCCGATGACCGTTTCAACGGCGGGATCGTACGAAGCATCGTTCATCGATTCGTCCGCACCCGGAAGCGGTTATGACGTTGATGCGACAGCGGGAGCCAACGGATCGTTCGGTTATGAGATATATGTCGGGATGCCGACGGGAACGTAAGTCTCAGGTCTCACCGGCGCTGTGACGATGCATGTGCCGGCGGGACAGAACATAGCTCTTATCGGAACGCCCCTCTCAGGGTACCAATTCGAGAAATGGAACGACGGCGCCGACGACATATTCCACAACCCGATAACCGTCTCGGCCGCGGGATCCCGCACCGTATCGTTCATCGATGCATCCGCCCCCGACAACGGTTACATTGTTGATGCGGCCGCAGGAGCCAACGGATCGTTCGGTTACGAGAGATATGCCGAAACTCCGACGGGAACATATGTCTCAGGCATATTGGGTGCGGCGGCCATACGTGTGCCCGCAGGACAGAACATAGCTCTTCTCGGAACGCCCCTCTCAGGGTACCAATTCGAGAAATGGAACGACGGCGCCGACGACATATTCCACAACCCGATAACCGTCTCGGCCGCGGGATCCCGCACCGTGTCCTTCAGCGATCCGTCCTCCCCATCCAACGGTTACAATGTTGATGTGACCGCCGGAGCCAACGGATCGTTCGGCTATGAGACATACGTCGGAACCCCGACGGGAACATACGTCACAGGTTTCACAGGCGCAGTGACGATACATGTGCCATCCGACCGCAACATATCCCTGGCGGCCATTGCCGACGCCGGCTATCGGTTCGTCAAGTGGCAGAAGGACGGCGTCGATTACAGCACAACAGCCGTCATCGACCTCGCGTCTGCCGATGCCGGAGTATATGAGGCAAGTTTCACGGAGGCGGCGCTTTCTGCGACGTACACCATAAGCGCATATGCCGACGGCGGATCGGAGATAACGCCCTCCGGTTCAGTCATCATCGCAGCAGGGAAGAATGCGACGTTCACGTTCACCGCCAAGGAGGGATATGCAATAGCCGACGTGATCGTGGACGGCGCCAGCGTCCCGACCGCCGCGGCATCGGGGGAATACACATTCTACAACGTCGGCTCCAACCACACCGTGAGCATAATCTCCGAGATCTCCGTTCCGACGCCGGGCGGAGGCGGAGACGATGCAGAAAACAATCCCGCCGGCAACGGCGCTCTTTCCGATGCGGCCGTCGCAGCGGCGGTGGTTGCCATCGCGGCGGTTGCCGTCGCGGCCGGGGCCGCGATCCTCTGGTTCGCGTTCGGCCCGGGAAGGACCTTCGAAGTGATCAAGATCCCCTCGGGAGCATTGATAATCGGAAGGGACAGGGCCTACTATGGAAAGGCGTACAACTTTGAGACAGACGGCGGCGCGAACGTGAGATACCGCATAGGAAAGGATGAAACTTGGAAAGAGCCGATCCGGACCCACGACGGATACGAGATACCGAAGGAGGAGGTCACAGGAACGGTAACCATCGAAGTTGACTGAATATCCTGAACGAAACCTTTTCCCAACCATCTTCCAAACCCTTTCCCAACACGCCGCATAAGGGCAGGATCGATATGCATCGTTCGGCGGCGGCCCCATGCCGCCGATCGCGGGGGCAGGTTCGGCCTTCCGCCGTCAACGCAGGCTCTGCGATACCTTTAATATCAATGCGCGATTGAGAGAGTCACCATCGGTGGAACCAATGAGTGACAATTCTCTTGACAGGGCGAGGTACGATTTTAAGAAGGCCATGCAGGAGATAACGGCGTACAAAGGCCGAGGCACCGAACTCATATCCGTCTACGTCCCAAGCAGCAAGCTTATATCCGACGTCATGGCGTATCTGCGGGAGGAACAGTCGCAGGCTACGAACATAAAGTCCAAGACAACCATGAAGAACGTCACCAGCGCGATAGATTCGATAATGTCGCGACTGAAAACATACAAGACCGTCCCGGACAAGGGGCTTGTGATATTCTGCGGAGAGGTTCCCCGCGCAGGCGACCAGACGCGAATGGTCCAATATTCGCTGGAGCCTCCGGAAGACATCCCTACGTTCTACTACAGATGCGACTCGTCGTTCTTCACGGAGCCGCTGGAATCCATGCTCATAGACAAGAAGTCCTACGGTCTGATAACCATTGACAGGAAGGAGGCCACCATAGGCATCCTCACAGGCAGCAGGATCATGGTTCTGAAGCATTTTGACTCGCTGGTTCCCAGCAAGCACCATCAGGGAGGCCAGTCGTCTGTTCGTTTCGAGAGGCTGATCGAGATCGCCGCCCACGAATTCTACAAGAAGGTGGCCGACCACGCCACAGAGATATTCCTCAACAAGGAGGATCTGCAGGGCATACTCGTCGGAGGCCCCGGATCCACCAAGGACTTCTTCGTCAAGGAGGACTATCTGCATCACGAACTCCGCAAAAAAGTGGTCACGCCGTACTTCGACACAGGCTACACGGACGAATCCGGCCTCAGGGAGCTGGTGGACGCGGCAAAGGATACGCTGGTCGGCATCCAGCTCACCGTTGAAAAGGAATACATGCAAAAACTGTTCAAAGAGATACGCAAGGCCGACGGCGGCCTCTCCGCTTACGGAGAGAACGACGTCAGGAGGACCCTTGAGGCGGGAGCCGTGGACATCCTGCTCGTATCAGACACCCTGAAGAAGTACCGCGTCACGCTGGAATGCGGCGCGCACACGACCGTCGCCACGGTCGACGACCCGGAGGCAAAGATACCCTGTCCCGAATGCGGCGCTCAGACGCGGATCGCGGCGCAGGAAGATCTGATCGACAATTTCTTCGAGACTGCTGACAACTTCAACACCCATGTGCAGTTGATATCGGGAGATTCGGAGGAAGGCGACATGCTGCTGAAGGCATTCGGAGGGATGGCGGCAATACTCAGATACAGGTTGGGATGAACATGAGCGTCAGAGAGGAATTCGAGGCACAGGCAGTTGCGGCAGTCAGGAAGGCATTGTCCTCCATCGGCGTCACGGACGCCGACATACATGCGGAGATCCCGGACAACTATGACTTGGCGATCCCCTGTTTCGCAGTCTCCAAGAAGGCGGGGATGCCGCCGAAGGAGATTGCGGAGAAGATATGCTCCGAGATCTCGCCGTCCGGGCTGATAGCATCGGCGTCCCCCCTGAACGGATACGTCAACTTCACCGTAAAATGGGATGACCTGGCGAAAGAGACCCTGGAATCCATCATCGAGAACGGCTCCGAATACGGTTCGGCCCCCAAGAGCGGCATAAGGGTCAATGTGGAGCACACATCGACCAACCCCACCGGACCGATCCATGTGGGAAGGGCAAGGAACCCGATCATAGGCGACACGCTTGCAAGATGCCTCAGGAGATGCGGCCATGAGGTCGCCACGGAATATTACGTGAACGACGTCGGCAAACAAGTGGTCATCCTGACATGGGGCGTGGAGAACATCCCCAGAGGATCCGTGGCCGAAGAGGACCGCGACAAGACCGATCACAGGCTTGTGGCGTATTATCGGGCGGCAAATGCCAGAATGGAGGCCGAGAGCGAGGTCAGCGAACAGATATCAGAGATGCTCAGGCGCTTTGAGGCGGGCGACGCCGATGTGATCCAAAGGGTCAGAAAGACCGCCGAGGCCATGCTTGACGGGCTGAAGACCACGCTCGCAGGGATCAACGTGGCCCTCGACAAATACACCTGGGAGTCCGATTTCATCGCAGACGGTTCCGCCGCGAAGGTCGTTTCGGATCTCAAATCCTCGAAATACGCAGGCCGCACGGAAGACGGTTCTTGGTATCTGGATCTCAAAGACTTCGGGATACAGGGCAAGAACACGAAGTTCACATTCACAAGGTCGGACGGCACCACGCTGTACACGACCAGAGATCTGGCGTACCACATAGACAAATTCACCCGGTCCGACAGGGCCATAGACGTTCTCGGCGAGGATCAGAAGCTCGGATCCAAGCAGCTCTGCTCCGCATTGGAGATATTGGGATGCGGCAGGATGCCGGAAGCCATGTTCTACTCGTTCGTATCCCTGCCCGAGGGCAAGATGTCCACCAGGAAAGGGGTGGTCGTCTATCTTGACGATCTCATCGACGAGGCGGTCGACCGCGCCAAAGGAGAGGTCCTCGCAAGGCGCCCCGATCTTCCGGCGGAGAAGGTCGAAGAGATAGCCAAGGCCGTCGGGGTCGGAGCGGTAAGATACAATATAATAAGGGTGCAGCCGGAGAAGCAGCTGGTGTTCAAATGGAACGAGGCCCTGAACTTCGACGGCAACAGCGGCCCGTATCTCCAGTATGTGCATGCCCGGGCATGCAGCATGCTGAAGAAGGCCGACGGATACACACAGGATGCGGATCCGTCGAAGCTCACCGACGAGTACGAGGTCAGGCTTATCAAGATCCTGTCGAAGTTCGGAAATGTTCTGAGGTCCGCAGGGGAGCTGCGGCGCGTGCATATGCTTCCCGCATACGGACACGAACTCGCATCCGCCTTCAATCAATTCTACGCCGCCGTGCCCGTGATATCGTCCGGCGCCAACCGCAACGCACGCCTCACGCTCGTGGAATGTTCCAAGACCGTGCTCGCCAACGTGCTCGACAGCCTCGGCATAGAGGCCCCGGAGGAGATGTGAGATGGAGATAAGGCCTCTGAAGCTGAAGGACGCCGACAAGGTGAGAGAGCTTGAGATAAAGCTGATCCGCGAATATTTCACCGAGGCCATCGAGAACAAGTGGGACGACCTTCCGCGGGAGTGGAAGGACAGACTCGGCGCCAGCAGCCTGGCGCATTTCAAGACCTATCTGGACAGCGGCCTGAGCTTCGTCGCCGTCGAAGATGACGAGATATACGGATTCATATTCGCGCAGATGCTGCATCACGTGGCCGACGCCGACAACATGGTATGGATAGAGAACATGGGCGTGCACCCCTACGTCCGCCGCAACGCCATAGGATACAAGCTCCTGAGGGAGACCCTGAGGGCGGGAAGGGAGATGGGAGCGGATGTGGCACACAGCATGCTCCAACAGGACAACGCCCCGTCCATAATGCTCCACAAGAAGATAGGATTCTTCATGGACAGGAGAGAGGTCGCACTCATAGACCTCAAAGATCCGAAACTGAAGCTGTGATCCCGGAGCGTTCCGACTCCCATTCCGTCAGTCTTCCCGGTTCCAACCCAAAGCCCAATCTTTCCGCGATCCTTTCCGCGGCCAAGCGGGCGACCTCCGCTCTGTCGGGAACCCTGCCGATGCATTCTGCGACAGAGGTCAGTCCGTTGTAACGGGCGCCTCTCGGCGGAGGCAGGACATCCCAAACGGAAGGATCCCCCTCAACGATCAGGGTTGCGTGGTGAAGCATGCATTCCGCCGTCCTGTACTGAGCGCCTCCGGATATCTTCTTTCCGAAGGCCAGAACATCGTTGGGCGGCCGGTATTCGGCGGCCATCCCAAGATCTTTCAGGGCGTCCGATATGCCTCCGCATATCATCTCGAAAGAAAGATCCCTTGAAGGCATGCTCCCTCCAAGGGTAACCGACAGCACGATCTGCCCCGGCCCCGTGAGGATCGTTCCTCCTCCGCTCATCCTTCTCACGCAGGGGATGCCGTCCGCTCCGGGAAGGAGCGCGGAGCGGTCTCCGAACCTTCCCAGGGACACGGTGCGCCGATCCCTGGAATAAACGTGTATGGTGTCTTCAGAAAGCCCTTTTTCTCTGGACTCGAAGACCGCCCGATCGATGGCAATGCTCTGATCGGGCGTCACCGCGCCGAGATGCACGTATCTCATGGAAGGATATCATTTCCTTCTGGCGCTGGTGTATTTCAGCTTCTTTTCGCCTGCCTCGCTCTTCGATTCCGCCTTGGGCTTCTCTTTTGGAGCTTCCGGCTTTTTGGATTCTTTCACGGGTTCCGCCTTGGGCGGTTCGGTCTTCCGTTTCTCCAGTTCGGTGAACGATTCCGCCTTCTTGGCCTCGCTCTTCGGGACCTCTTTGGCGGGAGCATCATCGGCCTTGTACCTCTTCCTCTCGGTGGACGCCGCCGCGGTCGGTTCGCTCTTGGCCGGCGATCTCCTCTTGTTCTCCAGTTCGGTGAACGTGGTGTCGGGGTTCTTGTCGGAGGCGCTGCGCATCCTGAGGAATATCGCGATCACTATGAGTATGACCACCACTGCTATGGCAAGGTATGTGGTCCATTTGGACCACAGGGATTCCGTGACCTCCACGTGGAGATCGACGAAGTTGAACGTTATGCCTCCCGCAGAGAGGAAATACATCTCCGGGGTGCAGATGACCTTTATTTCATGAGTTCCGACGCCCGACAGTCCGACGGAGACGTCAACGACGTAATCGTCGGCTCCCGCAGGGATGCGGACATCCTTCTTCTCGGCAAGCAGTTTTCCATCGGAATCCTCGACCCTGATATCGATATACACGTCAACCGTCTCTTCGCTGTTGAAATGCACGTGCACGGTTCCGTTGGAGTTGTTGCTGAACCCGTCCCCGTTCGTCTTTTCCTCATCTATCCCAATATAACCGTCGGAGGTATCGGCCGCCGCCGCAAGGGATACCGCAAAGATGGCCAACACCATCGCGGTCATCAATATTTTCTTCACAGACATATGATTACCTTCAGGTTATTATCTCGTCTATGCGCTCTTGGGCCAAGGCATTCTTTACCTCGGCGGCAAGTCTTCTTCCTGTGCTCATCTCTCTTCTCCAAAGCGCATTGCCGTAGGGATGACCTACGGACATATGTACGTTCGTTCCTCCGCCTATGCGGGGGGCGACGTCGTAAATGTAGAAATTCAGATCCTTGTCGACGCAGGTCTGAAGGCAGAACGGCCCGATTATCCCCGGGTCGTAGAACTTCTTCGTTGCCGCGATGTACTTCTCGCCCATCTCGAACGCTTTGTCGAGCAGCGATTCCCTGAGCGTCGCGGAATTGTGTCCGCACACGGTGTATTCGGGGATTATGCCGTCGTTCTCAAGCTCCACCTGCTGCTTCCCCGGGAGCCTGCAGTATCCGTCCAGAGAAGTTTCGAACCTCCAGTCCACTCCGAGCAGCTCCAGCTGCTCTCCCTTCTCTTCCAGAGGGGAGCGGAAGAAGTCGAGATTGAACACGGGGCCTATGATGTACTGCTCCATTCTCGCGTGTTTGAGGAAGTCTTCTTCAATGACCCCCTGTCTTATCAGTTCGGCGGATTTCTCTGCGAACTGGTCGTAATCCTTTGCGGTGAAGAAACCCCTTTCGAGCTTCTTGACCTTGTGATGCACCTTTATGATGGTGAGGGAGTCGATGTCCTCCGGCTTCCCGACCTTCTTCGGAGACGGCAGTCCCGCCTTGTCGAGTATCCAATAGTAGTCCCTGTCCCCGCCCCTCTCCTCGGATCTGAGCAGGTTCCTGCTGCCGATGAGCGGAACCTCGAAGTCATCCTCCACGGCGTCTATGCCGCCGTAAGACACGAACGACCTGTTGGGAACGAAGAGGACGTTGTCCTTCATGAGTGCGGACTGCACGTCGGGATTCATGACGTCGGCAAACTTGTCGACGCCTATTACGTCGTCCACGACCCCGCGCACCGGCTCGCCTTCGGGCGAGCGGAACGCTTTGAAGTATCTGCGGAACGCGGCGTCCCTTCCTTTCTGAGACACGGCCACGGTCCTGAACCCTTCGGAAACGGCGCCGTCGCAGGTGTCCAGAGCGGAATGCGATGCTACAACACCGATCTTCGCCTTCTTAAGATCGTACTTTTTGAGATTATTCAGGACCAAGTCCCTGTCTATCATGGGCTTCCTCGGTTTCCCCATGCCTTCCATATAATATAACTTTTAGTGACGGTCGCGGCACGCGGGCGTCACACGGGCGCGAGAGCCAAGATCGCGCCGATGAGGACAAGCGCGCTGACGAGATCCATCGACGAGGACGTGACAGGAATGCTGTGGTCGTCGGGATCCAGATCGAACCTGACGGCCGCCATAGCCACATAATATGAAAGAAAGTTCAGGATCGTCGTGGTCACCATGCCTGCCAACAGCACGACTAGCATGACCATCCAGAAATCCATTCCGAGACCGATGTCGGGATAGATGACAAGAGTCGCCAAGGAAGCAAGGAGTCCGATGAACGCGAACGTCACCGCCGCAAGTATGTAAGTTATAGCGAAGTTCTCGTCCGCCTCCCTTCCCGGGAAGCGGCCCGCCTTCAAAGTTCCCAGGTGCAGCATGGACGACAGACGTGAAGTGAGCATCCCGGACAGGGCGTTGCCTTCGTTGAGGAACGCGGGCATGAGGATCAGAAGCACCGTCAGCGAGATCAGCGACCCTTTCTCGTTCTCTATCACAAGCCCGGCGAATATGTCCAGAACGAGGCACATCAGCAGGACGGGGGTCGACTGCACCAATATCCTTTTGGCCTCGTTCATGCGCCCGACGGTCTTGCGTTTCAGAACGGCGAACATTATGAACGCGGTGAACGCGATCATGATGACGGTAAGAACGATCACGTACATGCCCGCCCCTCCCTCGGACGTCTCCTGCCCCTTTACGAACATGGCCGAAAGGAAGAGCATGGGCATGGTGACGATGTCTCCTGCGGCGGCTATCAGAGGGGCGGTGATGTTGTCGACG
>JAITQH010000082.1 GCA_031288985.1 Candidatus Methanoplasma sp.
CTATTTCAGGAGATCGGTTCACGCGTCGATCAAACACGCCAAGGTGATACTTGTCGCGGCGGTGCTCTTCACGATCCCCATGGCGTACATCACATTCACCGCCCCGTCATCCTACGACATGATAGGAACAACGTCGACGGGGGAGGCAGCCGAAGGGATGAAGGAGATAGGAGAATACGGCAACGGCGGCATAATGATGCCCGACTATCTCATCATGGAACTCAGCGGTCCGATAGCCGAGGTGACATTCATGCCGGGGTCGGGCATACCCATTGTACAATGGACGGATCTGCCGAGACTGCAAACGCTGCTGGCATTCCCGGAAACGCTCACGGACGACAACATCGGGGAAGTGTGGGGCATATTCATTTGGGTTCAGCTCGCCGCCAAGGCGGCGGCGGAGAACCCCAACACTGACGGCCTGAGCGACCATGATTACGCCATGTTCGTCTACGGCAAGGTCTTGGACGGTCTGCCCTACTCTGTGGGGACGGCGATACGAAACAGCGGCGCTGTGGAAACGGTGGTCGCAGAGGTGGAGATCACCGAAGGGCGCCAAGTGACCTACGACGATCTGCTCGTGGGCGCGGTGATGGACGGTGTAATAAACTACAGAAGCGTGAAGTCCATAGGCGGTTACGAGAACGCAGACGGAAGCGTCTCCGTCACATTTGTCAACTTCACCATGATAACCAAGGAAGAGCCCATGTCGGACCGCTCCATGGAAACGATGGGGCACGCGCAGGAGGCGATGGAGGCGTTCGCGGATTCTCATGGGGGATTAATAATCGACACATGGATGACGGGGTCTCCCGCAGTGATGTTTGAATTGTCAGAGCGGGTCGGCGACGAGTTCGACAAGGTCGAGATCCTGGCCGTGATACTGATATTCGTATTGCTGTTCTTTGTCATGAAGTCGTATTTCACGCCTCTCCGTTCGATACTGACGATATTGATGAGCGTCATCTGGACCATCGGCGTAACGCACCTGCTGTTCTCTGACATGCTCGGATACGGCGTGATGTGGATCATTCCGATCGTACTGCTGGTGATATGCCTCGGCCTGGGGATGGATTACGACATACTTCTCACCACGCGCATCAAAGAGAACGTGCGGCATAAAGGAATGACCAACGACGAAGCGATAACGTCGGCGGTGCTTCACTCGGGATCCGTCATAACAATATGCGGACTGATAATGGGCGGCGCGTTCAGCACGCTGATGCTGTCTCAAACGGTGATGTTCAGGGAGTTCGGGTTCGCTTTGGCCTTCGCCATCCTCGCGGACGCGCTGCTGGTCAGGACATACATAGTTCCCGCCACGATGCACCTGCTCGGAGAGTGGAATTGGATAGGGCCGAAGTTCATGCACAGGAAGGATTGACGCGGTCAGCCGCGGATCTCCTTCCGTGCCTCACGGTACGCCTGCACAATATCGCTTGGCCGCTCCGCCATCATGAAATGGTGCATCATGCACACCCCGGCGGCGCCGCGCGACAGTACGGAGCGCATGTTGAGGGTGTCTATGCCGCCGACGGCGAGAACAGGTATGTCGACGGCGCTGCATACGGCCTTCAGCGCCTCGAGTCCCTTTGGAGGAGCGCCCGGCTTGCATAATGCTTCGAAGACGTTTCCGAACATCACCATGTCCGCGCCCAGATCCCGAGCCTCTGCGGCCTCCTCCGGCGAATGGACCGACACTATGATGTTGTCGAAACCCTCGGTCTTCTTGTCGCGAAACAGGGGCATAGGCATCTGAACGTCAGCGGCGCCCACATCCTTGGCGGCATCCGCGAACGTGTTGACGCACAGCCTCACGCCGTTGGCGCGGCATACGGCCATGCATCTGCGGGCCAGGTCGGCATATTCATCGCGGGAAAGATCCTTCTCTCTGAGTATTATCATATCGGGCTTCGCCTCGGCGACCGCCGCGATCTGCTCCGGAAACGGCCTGACGCAGTTTTTCCTGTCGGTTATGGCAGCGATCATGTTCTCACGTAATCGTTGAACACCGGCTGCATGCCGCGTTCTTCCAATGCTCTCCTGACCTCGGCGACGCTCCTTTCGTCCGATATGTCGAATTGGCCGTCGTTTCCGTCATCGCCGCCGTCCACGCTGACGGAGACGCCTGCGGATATCCTCGTGGCGCACAGCCCGATGACATTGTCTCTGAATGACGGCGACTCTCTGGTGGATACGGTGATGCCTGCGGACGGCATGAAGATCCTGTACGCCATCGCCACCTGAAGCAGCCGCCTCTCGCTGACGGGATTCACATACGACGGGGAGTTGACGAACGGCCTCAGCCGGGGGACGGAGAACGATATCTCCGCATGAGGATATTTCCTTTGGATCATATGAGCGTGCACGCCGCACGAGAATGCGTCCTTTGCCGCATCGCCCAGGCCGAGCAGCGCGCCGAAGGCCACACCTCTCATCCCGCCCTGCAGCGCACGCTCCTGCGCGTCGAATCTGTATGAGAACACCTTTTTCTGCCCGGAGAGGTGGAGCTCCGCATAGGCCTCCGGATCGTAGGTCTCCTGGAACACGGTCACGCTGTCCGCCCCGCATTCTCTCAGGTAGGCGTATTCGGACACATTCAGAGGGTACACCTCGATCCCGACGCTCCTGAAATGCTCGGACGCGGCCCTGACGCACTCCCCTATGTACCGCACGCCGGACATGCTTCGCGACTCCCCGGTCAGCAGAAGGACGTCCGTGAGCCCTGTGGAGGCCACGGCACGCATCTTCCTCTCCGCGTCCTCGGGCGACAGGGCCGTTCTCTTTATGCCGCTGTCGCGGCTGAATCCGCAGTACACGCACCCTCCGTCGCAGTGATTGGAAAGATATATCGGCGTGAAAAGCCCCACGGCATTGCCGAAACGGCGGCGCGTCTCGTCCTTTGCTCGAACGGCGACCTCCTCCAACATGCCGTCGGCGGCGGGGGACAGCAGCGCCGCGAAGTCGCCGATGCTCAATGCGTCGTTGGAAAGCGCCGTGCGGACATCACGCTCTGTGTACGACTGCGCGTCAAACCCCGCCGCTTCATCCAACACCTTTTCAAGTATGTTCGAGTCGATGCGCTCCATCCCTTCGGTGTATTCCGAACGATCGACGGAACTCATCTGTCCTCCAGGAACCCGGTGAGCGGGCTGGACGCCTCTCCGCAGTCCCTGACCCTGCCGAGGCCCGCAAGATACGCCTGTCTTCCCGCTTCCACGGCGGCCTTGAACGCAGACGCCATGAGCGGGACGTCCGAGGCCGTGGCTATCGCAGTGTTGGCCATCACCGCGGCGCAGCCGATCTCCATGGCCTCGCATGCCTGCGACGGCCTGCCGATGCCGGCGTCAACTATCACCGGGACATCGATCTCGTCGACGAGTATCTTGATGAAGTCTTTTGTGAGAAGGCCTTTGTTGCTGCCGATGGGCGCGCCCAACGGCATGACTGCGGCGGCTCCCGCCGCTTCCATCTCACGCGCCGCCGACAGATCGGGCATCATATACGGAAGGACGATGAACCCCTCTTTGCTCAGCAGCCTCACCGCCCGCACGGTCTCGAAATTATCCGGAAGGAGATATTTGGAATCGCGGACCACTTCCACTTTGACCATGTCGCCGCATCCAAGCTCCCGCGCAAGCAATGCCACCCTCACAGCCTCTTCGGCATTTCTCGCCCCGGATGTGTTCGGCAGCAGAGTTATACCCTTCGGGATGTGGTCAAGGATGTTTTCCTCTCCCCCCGAGTTGGCGCGTCTGACCGCTAGCGTGGCAATCTCGACGCCTCCGCTCTCGATCACCTTTCTTGTCATATCCAGGGAAAATTTCCCCGATCCGAGGATGAACCTCGATCTGAACTTCCTACCGCCGAGATCAAGCATATCCATATTATCGCATCTCTTCGCCCATTAGCAGCCTCAATACGGCATTCGCCATGTGGCCGGCGCATATGCCTACCCGGGGAGACATCAGCCCCGTTCCGATCTGGGCGGCACTGAATCCGTCACCGCATACGTATAGATTGTCCATTCTTTTCACGGTCTGTATCCCGTTGGAGTCTCCGAATCCCGCAAGACCCGAGCCGCACACGAGCGGCAGCCCGGGACGGCTTTCCAGCAGAGTGTTGGCGATCATCGCCTTCTCTTTGGGGGAGTCGAACGCTTCGCAGACGACGTCGCACTCTCCGAAGATCGCCGCGGCGTTGTCGGGCGTGATCCTGAGGTTGTGCGCAACGACCTCTATGAACGGATTGATCCTTCCGACGGTGTCCGCCGTGGCTTCCGTCTTGCTTCGGCCTATGTGCTCCACATAATAGTTCTGGCGGTTGAGGTTCGTAGGTTCTATGACATCAAAATCCGCGATCACCAGTCTGCCCACGCCCAGCCTTGCGAGCATGGCCGCGATGTTGGATCCCAAGCCCCCCAGTCCGGCCACGCCGACGGTGGCCCTGCTGACCCGATCGTGCACTCCGGGAGTGTGCCTTGCCGACATGAGCGAGCGAAGCTCCTCCCTATCCGGAAAGACTCCCTTCTTTCCGATGTAGACCTGATCGCCGTCGTGCAGGGGAGCGTCCTCGCTGATCTGGAATCCGTTCAGCACAAGCACCTCCCTGTCCGGGAACATCTCCGCCCTCAGCGCAAACGCCGTGGCGGACGATGTCTCCCTCGGAATCCCGTTGACGGTGACCTTCATCAGCCGCCCCCGACGAATCCGACGATCTCGATGCTGTCCTCATCGGCCAGCACCGTGTCGTCATATCTGCTGCGGGGGACTATCCTGCCGTTGAGTTCGGCTGCGACCCTGTCTCGCACATATCCCGACGCTTCGAGATATTCTGCCAAGGTAAAAGGTCGGTCGAGGCTCACTTCTGTTCCGTTGACTCTCATATTATCACTACTCCATGGAAATATCAGATATTTGGTCTTATTTTCAAGATCATGTCTCTGAGTTCGTGTGCGGCCGCGGATATGTCGGGTTTGGATACGACTGCGGAAACCACCGCAACCCCGTCCGCGCCTGCCCTGATGACATCCTGTATGTTCCCCCGGTCAATGCCTCCGATCGCAATCAGCGGGATGTCCAGCGCTTCTTTGATCTCGAATATGGCGTCAAGCCCGACCATCTGCACGGCGTCCGCTTTCGTCTTCGTGGAGAATATGGACCCCACGCTCAGATAATCCGCGCCCGCCTCCGCCGCCGCAAAGGCTTCGCGCAGGTTGTGCACGGTGGCGCCGACGATCTTGTCGTCTCCGAGGATCTTCCGTGCGTCCTCCACAGGTATGTCGGAGAGTCCCAGATGGACCCCGTCCGCATCCACGGCGGCGGCGATGTCGACCCGATCGTTGACGATGAAGAATTTGGACAGTCTGTCAGCCGCCTCTTTTATGATCTTGGCCTGTCTGAGCATCTCTCCCGCAGGCGCGCCTTTCATCCGCAGTTGGACCGCATCCGCACCGCCCTCATACGCCAAACGGGCCACCTCGTGGTCGGGCCTGCCGCAGGACAGGGCGGCGTCGGTGACAACATACAGTTCGAACATGCGGCCCCATCGACGGCGATACAGAAAAATGTTTCACCCGAACGGCTCCGCCGCACGTCTCGCGGCGGCGGCGGAAACCGAACGGACTCATTTGACTTTCATTTTCCTTTTTATCGCATAGATCAGGATGCTGACGGCGATCAACATTATCACTGCCAATATGCCGCCTTCGAGATCATCCAGAAGATAATACGCGATAAGCAGGCCGGCGATGCCGACCACTCCGTACTTCTTCAGTATGCGTCCGCCCCCGAGGGCAAAAGTGAATCCGATGATTATCAACCACATGACCAGATTCACGAGTACGTCCGAGGACGCGGTCAGAAGTCTTGTATCCCCAATGAAATCAGTTACATACCCCGAAAGGAAGTGTGCACAGACGGCAGGAACGATTATCAGCAATACCAATGTGTACAGTGTGCCCATGACCAGACTGCGTCCGAGACCGGGTTTTTTCTCCTCTTTTCCCATGGGTGTAAAAAATTTTTGTTCTATTTAAAGAAATGGGTGTGCACGCCCTTCGTGCACAGGTTGTTTCAAAGCTTTGGAACAATTCCCGTCAAACTCCCGACGGAGATGCGGGGAGTCCTGTGCATCCGCCGCATCCCCGAACCGCCGCAGCAGGACGGATCATTGGGAATTGAATCTGGGAGGCTCCATCTTATTGGCTTTAAGCTTGCACACTTCGCATACCTTGGTTTTGGCGGCGAAGCAGTACACCAAATACACCAGACCCAAGAGCACCCCGCAAATCAAGAGGACTATGAAGATGATCCAGTTGATTTTGACCTCAACGTATGTGTTTCTTCCGCAGTTTGGACAGTAACGCAACTCAGACATATCATTCGACAGGGGGGGGGGGATAAAAAATTTTTGGTCGTTGGGGAACGATTTTCAACAGGCTTTTGATGGCTTGAAGTGGAAAAGACGCGTGCAGATCGTATGAAGCGGAGATCTTCGGGAGCCGGCGGAACGCAGTCCGACTCTCCGAACAAGATTTAACATATGGGTGCGATTATGTGTTTCATGGTAAAACTCAACGACGATGTAAGGAACTTGGTAGCCAACATCAAAATATTTCCGTTCGCCACCGCGTCGAAGGCAGGCGAGCCGAACGTGGCCCCGATAGGTCTGCTCGTCCTTCAGCAGGACGGCGAGACCGTTTGGATCGTGGACAACTTCATGAACAAGACCCTTGCGAATCTGAAAGAGAATCCAAACGCATCATTCTATGTCTGGAATCCCGAGTTCCCCGACTCGTATCAGATCAAAGGGACGGTGACAGTGGAGAATTCGGGGCAGGATTATGAGAAGGCCGTACAATTGGCGCATGCCAGAAAAGAGACGCTTCCCGCCAAGAATCTTCTGAAGTTCAGGATAACCGAGGTCTTTTACACCACACCCGGTCCGAAAGCCGGCACAAGGGTCTGAACACCGGGGCTCCGGCCCCGCAAAAACCTCTCGATCCTTCCGCAGATCACTCTTCTTCGTCCCTGACGTACTGCATAGCATATCCCATGACGGCCGAGAACGGAATTATCAGAACGGTGCCGATGTTGCCGCTCAGCCAATAGAGCATGGCGAACAGCGCGGTTCCGACGACGGCGCCCAGGATGGTTCCGTGTTTTATGTTGGTCCTTTTCCTTTCGGATACCAAAGCTCACACCTTCTTTCCGAGTGATTCTTCGGCGTTCCCGACCATCTTGTCCACGATGTCGCGGGATCCGCCCACATAATTGGCGGGATCCATTACTGCGGACAGCTCCTCTTCGGACAAGACGGACATGACGTCCTTTCTTTCCAGAAGCGCCTCTCTGAGGTCGATGCCGTCCTTGACCGCCCTCATGGATGCTTCCCTCAGGATCTCGTGGGCGTCCTGCCTGCCAACGCCTTTCTCGGTGAGCCTCATCATAACGGGCTCGGCCATTATCAGCCCTCTTGCCGATTCTATGTTGGCAAGCATCCTGTCGGAATGCACCTCAAGTCCGCTGAACACTTTGTCCATCTTCACGAGCATCTCGTCAAGTATGACGAACACGTGGGGTATGGTGAAACGCTCGGCAGATGAATTGGAAAGGTCTCTTTCGTGCCACAGCACCTGGTTCTCGAAGGTGGGGATCACAAATCCCCTGAGTATCCTTGCCAGGCCGGTGACGTTCTCCGAGTTGATGGGGTTGCGTTTCTGAGCCATGGTGGAGCTTCCGACCTGCTTTGCCGCATCGAACGGCTCCGAGACCTCGGCTATCTCCGATCTCTGAAGGTTCCTGACCTCCGTTCCGTATCTTTCGAGAGAGGTGGCGATGTTGGCAAGCAGACATACAAGTTCGGTGTACCTGTCGCGGCCGACGACCTGCGTCGCGGCAGGCTCGTAAGTAAGGCCCAGATCCATCATGACGCTTATCTGGATCCTGGAGAAGTTCTTTCCCAGGGCGGCGCCGGTGCCGACAGCCCCGGCCATCTTCCCGGCGCATATGCGGGGCATGATCTCGAACAGCCTCTCGCGGTGCCTGAACAATTCAGCCATGTATCCGGCGATCTTGAAGCCGAATGTTATCGGTATGGCGAACTGTGCATGGGTCCTTCCCATCTGAAGCGTGTCCCTCTCCCTCTTGGCAAGCTTGGCGAACGTGAAGAGCAGCGCGTCCAAGTCGTTCTGAACGATCTGCAGAGCGGCTTTGATCTGCAGAGCGGAGGCCGTATCCACAATATCATTGGAGGTTGCGCCGAGGTGTATGTATTTGCCTGCGTCTCCGGAACACTTCTCCGTCATCGCTTTTACCATCGCCATGAGGTCGTGATTGGTTTCCTTCTCGATTTCTTTTATACGGGATACATCAACGACGGCGAGGGAGGCCACGCGTCCAATCTCGGCGGCGTCCGATTCGGATATGGCGCCAACCGACGCATGCGCCCTTGCCAGAGCGGCTTCGACATCCATTTGATACTGGATGCGCCCCTTCTCTGAGAATATGGCTTTCATTTCCCTGCGGCCGTATCGGTAATCAAGAGGACATACGCAATCATCCATGTTTTATCGAATGTCGCATCGCGTTGAGTTATTTATATTATACAGTCGCGGCGATGCACGCCCCGCAGGCCGTCGTACGCACGGACAGCATTATCGTATTTTATGGAAATACTTATAAAGCATACGTTAATCCCCATCACGAAGTGGGCCATGCTTCTGATCATTGGCCAAGTTGAACGAATGAGTGATGATTTATGGATGAGTTTGTGGAGGAAAAGCAGGTCGATTCTCAGGAAGAGCAGCAACTGACGGCGGAGGCCGTCGATGCCACTGTAGAACAGGAAGCGCAGGTTGTCGAATCCCCCGAAGTGTCGGAGGCCGTCGATGCCGCTGTGGAACAGGAAGCGCAGGTTGACGAGCCCGACGAAGTGTCGGAAGCCGTCGATGCCGCTGTGGAACAGGAAGCGCAGGTTGTCGAGTCCGCCGAAGATTCGGAGGCCGTCGATGCCGATGGACAGGCATCGGCCGAGAACTTGGAAGATCTTGAGCAAAAGCGCAGCATCGTGAACAACGATGCCGACAGGCACAGACGCCTGAGGGACGAACTGAACGGCCAGACGAAAGAATGGAAGGCAAAGAGGGACGCACTCAACGGACGCGTCCGCGAGCTTGTCGACGAAGCCGGGAAGTGCAGAGAAGAGCGCGACTCCTTCAACCAAAAGGTAAGGGAGACCAAGGTCATAAGGGACGAGCACAACCAAAAGGTTACAGCCCTCAAAGAACAGATCGCAATCCTTAGGCCCGACAGATCCTCAGAGGACAAGGGCGAAATGTCCGTCAAGCAGCTCAGGAAGCAGCTTCAGGACCTGGAGCACAGACAGCAGACGCAATCCCTCGGCAAGGACAAAGAGAACGAGATCGTGAAACTGATCTCGCAGATCGCACGTCAGATCGAGGAGCGCGAGAAGTCGTTGGAGCAGAACGACGACATCAAGAGCATAATAGACCAGCTTAGGGAAGCCAAGAAAGAGGCTGAACTCTGCCACAAACAAGTCTCGGAGTACGCCGAAGCGGCGCAGTCCGCCCATGACAGAATGCTCAAACTCTACGGAGAAGCAGACTCCCTGAGAAAGGAGGCCGACGCGGCGCAGGCGAAGTTCGTCGAGTGCAAGCAGGCTGCCGACGAGGAGCACAGGAAGCACATAGAGCAGATCAAGTCCGTTCACGAGATGGACAAGGACGTCATGGTTTCGAGAAACAGGAAGACCGCGGCAAAGAAGAAGAGGGTCGACGATGGCGCCAAGAAGGAAGCCAAGGAGATCTTCGAGCGCTTCAAGGCCGGAGAGAAGCTCAGCACGGACAACCTGATGGCGCTTCAGAAGTCGGGTTACCTCTGACGAAGCACACCGGTTCCTAAAACTCTTTTATATAAACATTTTCTTTCTTTTTTAAGAAACAATTAAATATGGCCCAATAGATAGGCGATTACGGGGAAAAAGGTCAGTCCCGTAGAGTGCATCCCATCCCTTCTGACTGGCTGACCGCTTCCCGCACTTTAGGTTTTTTATCCCTGCCATATTCGAACGTCAGGGAACTTTTTCGGAATTCGGTTTGAGGTAAAATGAAATATATATCCCATGCAATGGCCATGCCATAGCAGACGCTGATCCGAGAGGGGCGAGACCATGAAAAAGATAATCTTAGCAATGGCGATCATTTTGGCGGCTGCGTCGGTATTGGCCGTCGTTGCGG
>JAITQH010000088.1 GCA_031288985.1 Candidatus Methanoplasma sp.
GGAGGCGTACTGTTTCGTCTTTCCGGGGTCCCACTGGTTGCTCCATACGACCTCGTACTCAGGTGATGCCTTTTTGAGTCCCAGCCTGAATCCGCCTACGCCCGCGAACAGTTCGACTACTCTCACATTCGTTCCTCGGATGCCTATTGCAGTTAGTGCATATAAGCCTGTTGATCCCGGGTGCCCGAAACTGTGGCGATTTCCGAAACTGTGGCGGTTCGTGCACCTTCAAGTGCATTGACTATCCCGTCCACGATCTCATTTGGTCTATTGCACAGGTCGCATTCCCAGACCACCAGCACATTCCAGCCCATCTTTGTGAGGGTTTCTGCCTTGCATGCATCGCGCTCTGTGTTCTTTCTGAACTTATCCTTCCAGAACTGCGTATTGCTCTTTGGAATGGGGAGATCGCATGTGGGGCATCTGTGCCAGAAACAACCGTTCACGAATATCGCTACCTTGCGGCCCGGGTATGATATGTCCGGCCTTCCGGGAACATTGAAGTGCAGCCTATAACCGGGGTGTCCTCTCTCCCTGAGCATCTTCCTCAACACGAGTTCCGGCGATGTGTTCTTTCCTTTGTTGGCGCTCATGACGCGGGATGCCGCATCGCTGGATGGTTTTGGCGATCTGCGATCGCGCACATATCCTTCCCTCATTGTTCTTTAATGGATAATTTGATATTATATCAATTTCCATTCTACGCCATGCCGACGATCAGCAAGAATGCCCCGTACGATCCATCCAACAGAGAGTCCCTTGAGAATTATGCCTCGAAGCTGGTAGACAAGACCCTGGGAGAGGCCTTGGAGAGTGTGGGACGGCGCGACTATACACACCATGGCGGCAAGGGAGCATTCGGCCAGATCCTCGAGGGCGGCTATTTCATGATCGGGACCAATAGCGCGCCTGTGCCCGACTTTGAGGAGCTTGGAATAGAGCTGAAGGTCGCACCGATGAAAAGGACGCGGAAGAAGTCGTACCGATCAAAGGAACGCATGGTCATAGGCGTGATAGATTATGAGAAGATGTTGCTCGAGGGATTCGAGAGAACGGTGTTGAACAAGGCGAATGACATGCTGGTGGTCTTCTACCTGGATGATGGCGAATCAGATGTCATGGACAAGAAGATATTGGGATATAAATTCTGGAAATTCTCTGATAACGACCTAAAGGTGCTCAAAAACGATTGGAATATTCTGGCAAAGAAGGTCGAAAACGGACGTGCGCATGAGATATCGGGCGGAGACACTTGGTATCTGGAGGCTGCACCCAAGGGTTCCAAGGCGGGCAGTGAAATGAGAAAACAGCCCTATTCGCCAATACTTGCACAACAAAGGGCATTCTCGCTTAAGTCCCGCTATGTCCAAAGTATGTGGGGCGACCTGAACAGTGCCGAATCTCTGTTCAATGGATCGGTGTCTTTCAACGAGTCTGCTCCATTCGAGGAAAGGATACTCTCAAGATTCAAACAGTACGAAGGCAGAGAGTATGAGGATCTGAGGGTCATGTTCGGTCTTCCATATTCACCCAACGACAAGGCCAGATTTGCTCGGCTGGCCAAAGGGATACTGGGCATCGATGAAAAAAGAGATGTGGAGGAGTTCGAGAAAGCTGGGATCAAGATGAAGACCATGCGCCTTGAGCCTAACGGAACGCCAAAAGAGTCCATGTCATTCCCCTATTTCAAATTCGAGGATCTGTTGTCCGAGGTGTCTTGGAACGAGTCGGAATTCCACAATACGATAGATGTGAAGTTCTTGTTCGTAATATTCCAGATCACAACCGACGGAGGATTGTACTTCCGGACCGCCAAGTTCTGGAATATGCCCTCAGAAGATCTGAACACTGCAGGCGGAGAGTGGGATCTGGCAAGGAGCCGGATCTCGTCCGGTGAACTTGAAAACATCCTAAAGTCGTCTGAGGGGCATGTCATACATGTGAGACCGCACGCCGCAAATAAAGGCGACACGTATATCGGTTCCGACGGCAAGAGTTATGAGAAGAAATGTTTCTGGATCGATCAGAAATATTTGAAACAAATAGCTAAAAAGTTGTGTGATGACAACGACAAAAGCGGTTGATGCGCATGCCGCCGCGGCTTCAGAGCGTTCGGCTTTCGAAGACGATCGTGTTGTGGTGCCTCAGCATCTCTTCGTCGGGGGCGAACCTTGCGGGCATGGCGATCCTCCTGTCCTCGTACATCCCGAAGAACTTCTCGTACGCGTCGCGGTCCACACTCTTTTTCAGGGTCTTGGAAAGCCTCACCGTGTGGTCTCCCTCCGTCACCGTCAAAAGCCCTTTGTCGAAAGCGCGGTCGTGAAGCGCGTTCAGACACAGTCCGTTCCGTGGGTTCGTCCTTTCGGTGCGTGCGTCGCTGTCCTTCCACGGTTTGATGTGGCTGGCGATCAGCAGATCCCTGTCCCCGATGCCTGTGATGCAGCACTTGTTGTTGTATGACGCAAGGACCGCCTCTCTGAAGAACGATTGGTTCCTGCGCGCCGCCACTATCTGCTCCCTCTCCCATCCTATCGGGAATGCCTCGAACGAGTCGACCGAATCGATGATGAACTCGCTCGAAACGTATCTGTATCCGAACCTCAGGATCTCGTCCGTCTCTTGGCTGAGCCTTTCCATGTCGCCCGAGAACTCATCCCAGATCTCTTGGACGTTCTTTCCGCCGTGCGTGAGCCCTTTCTTCCCATCTTTTTTGTACTCGGGATCGCAGCTCGCATAGTTCGCAAGCCTGAATTTTATGGACGGGATCGTCCTTCCTATGAGTTCGCTCACGGCGGCGATGCCGGGATCTCCGCCTCCCGATTCGCGGCCGCCCGTTCTGCAGTAGAGGTGGAATGCAATGATCATCTCCTCTCTGCTCCACACGCCGCCGCCTCTCATGCACGATGGACGTTTCGTCTGCTCATAAGACTTCCGGTCGTCGGATCCGGGTCGTCCGAAAGTGAAGCGATGGGTGCGGCAAACAAAATGTTTTTATTCGGATGGATTTATTCGATGGGGATCATCATGAAGGTCTCGCAGATAGCAGGATTCTTAGGAAGCGGGAAGACGACCGCGGTCATGAAGATAGTCGACGAACTGGCGAAGGACGGCCGCAGGATCGCGATCGTGGTCAACGACGTCGGCGAGATCGGCGTGGACTCGAAATTCATCGAATCCCGCGGCCTCAGGGCCAGGGAGATATCCGGCGGATGCATCTGCTGCCAGGTCGCCGGATCCTTTGCGGACACCCTTGCGCTGCTCCACGACGCGTACGATCCGGACATCGTTGTCGTCGAACCGTCCGGCGTCGCCATACCATGGGGTCTGAAGAGGGCCGCGGAGTACTCCGAGGCCCGGACGAACGTGAAGGTGGAGCATGCACCCGTCATAACTCTGGTGGACGCCCCCCGGATCGAGATGCTCATGAAGGCCGTGAGGCGCCTGGTGGAGACGCAGATACGGGAGGCGGACGTGTGCTTCATCAACAAAGTGGATGCGGCAAGCGAGGCCGACATAAGAAAGGCCGAGGATTTTGTGCGTCTCGTCAATCCGGATGCGGAGATCGCGCGCATGTCGGCGGAGACGGGGGAAGGGATATCCTACGCCTGCGGGATCATATCCGGCCGCACGTCGGGAAGGTACGACGAGGCCGTGGAAGAGGAACGGCTCAGGAAGCAGTACGGCGGGGAGGCGGGGAGATGAGCGGAAGCCGCGAACATGGACGCGGCCGCGAAGGCCACGAACACGATCACGAGCACGATCACGAGCATGAGCATGATGAGCGCGGCGAACACGACGCGCTCCATCTTGAGATGCACCGGGCGGTGGACGAGCTGGGAAAATATGCGATAGAGATCGATATCTCATCCGAGTCCGGGATATCCAAGGACGTCGTCAAACAGGCGATCGGAGAGGCCATGCGCGAATCCACTCTGAACTGTATGAGGAACGGCGCCGATTTGATCGGACACACCAAGTCGTTCCTTCTCTGCGCCGACGGGAACATCATGAGCAGCCTTCTGGACGAGTACAAGCCCATACGGATCAAGGACGATGTGGATTCCGAGGTCATACACGATGCGAAGTTCATACTTCACGTCATAGTCCACGGCATATGGGACGACAAGGTCAGGGAGTGCACCCTTGCCGCCGTCCCGGGCGTCTTCGGCCGGTTCAACATTCCGTACCGCGTGGCGGCGGACTATTACGATCTGGAAAAGAGCATTGCTCATCATCTGTGAGGCCCCGTCTATGAGAATCGGAATCCTGGCGTGCGACATCCTGAGGAACGAGATGGAGTTCCTGACAAAGGACGACCCGGACTTCACGCACCGGGAGTATCTGGAGTTCGCGCTGCACGAGAACCCGGAGAACATGAGGGAGGTCATAATCGAAAGGGTCGGCTCCATGAGAGGCGGGGTGGACGCCGTGCTCCTCGGATATGCGGTGTGCCAATCCCTGAGCGGCATAACCGACGTGCTGGACGTTCCCGCCGTGATGCTCCCGGGGGCGGACTGCATCGACGTCCTGCTGGGGACCGAGGAGTACGAGGCGGAGAAGCGCATATGCACGGGAACTTGGTTCTCGTCCCCCGGATGGGCGGAGCAGGGGATCGATGCCCTTGTCAAAGAGTTCCATTTGGATTCGGTGGAGGGGATGGATCCCTCCTATTTCTTGGATATATTGTTCGCGTCCTACGAACGGTGCCTGTTCATAGACCCGGGGATAGGCGGCGGAGACGAGTTCCTGAAGAGGTCGTTGGAGTTCGCCGGCTCCCTGAAGCTCAGGCACGACTGCCGCACATGCGGCCTCGACCGTCTGAGGGATTCGATCGCCAAGGTCAAGAAGCTCGCGGCGTCCGCATCGCCGGACGGGTGAGGATCCGTCCTTTTCCTTATGGAACGGGCTTGATCCTTTCGGCGTCTGCGGCCTTCGGCCCCGCTTTCGCGGGCGTCTCCCCGCGCGGCGCCTCCGGGGAGGGGCGAACCGCAAAACAATATAGGATTACTATGATATTTCAATCGCGGATTTCGTGTAGTTATATATAAATAATTCCATACTGATTAAATAGGTGGATACAATCTCCATCCATGAACTCAATTTATATGCTAGTGAATTTTATACCGCACCGTGTCTCGATAAGGGGCACGGAGGAAGAACGTATATGAGTAAGGAAGAGCTGTATAGCAGGCTGAGCGAAGCCGTCGTATGCGGAAAGACCGACGTTGCCAAGAACGGCGCGCAGGAGGCGCTGTCATTGGGGTTCAACGCCGTGGAGACCATCAACGAAGGCCTTGTGAAAGGGATGTCCATCGTCGGCGACAGATATGCCGCGCACGAGGTCGACCTGCCCCAGGTGCTGATGTCCGCGCAGGCGATGTATTCGGGGCTGAACATACTCCTGCCCGCGATCCCCAAGTCGGAGGCGCTGGACAGGAAGAAATGCGCCGTCGCCGTCGTCGAGGGAGACGTCCACGACATCGGCAAGAATATTGTCAAGACCATGATGACCGCGGGCGGATACCATGTTTTCGACCTCGGAAAGGACGTGCCGATCTCCACCATCGTCGACGCGGCCGAGCACGAGGGCTTGGATGCAGTGGCCATGAGCACCCTCATGACCCCGACCATGGACGGAATGAGGGATGCCATCGACGGCCTCGTGGAGAGCGGATACAGATCCAAGGTGATAGTGACCATAGGCGGCCCTCCCACCTCCCCGTCGTTCGCGGAGGAGATCGGCGCGGACCACAGGGACGAGAACGCGCAGAACTGCGTTACATGGCTGAAGGAGGCATTGTGAGATGCCGGAAGCCATGACGCATATGGAGAGAGGCATGGCCGCACTCTCGAACGAACCCGTGGACAGGCTTCTGGTGTCTCCGCTTTCCATGGGCGTGCAGAGAAGGCTCATCGGAGACGGCGTGACGTACCGCGACTGGGCGCACGACCCCAAGATGTTCGCCCGGAGCTTCGTGGAAGGATACAAGGCGTACGACCCCGACATGGCCGTCGGCCTCATGGACCTGTCGGTGATGGCGGGAGACCTCGGCGCGCATGTGAGGATGGATCTGGAGAACACCCCCTTCGTGGACGAACACATAATCCACGATCCGGAGGACTACGAGAAGCTGGAGGTGCCGGACATCAGGAAAGGACGGTCCGCCGTCCTTCTGGAAGGGACCAAAGGGTTCGCGGAGGCGCTGAAGAACGACATCATCTGCGCGGGGTTCATAGAAGGGCCGCTTTTGGCCCTCTCCCAGAGCGCGGGCGCGGAAAGGCTGTTCATGGACATGTACACCAACCCTTCCGCCGTCCACAACGCGCTGGAGGTGATGACCGACTACGATGCGCAGATGGTGGAAGGGTTCGGCAAGACCGGCGTTGCGGGATTGGTCTGGGATTATCTCTGGGGCAACTACTCCTGCCTCGGAGACGCAGAATACAACGAGTTCGAGGTGAAGTACGCCAAAAAGCTCAACAAACTGACCCTGGACAACGGAATGGCCGTGTGCGTGCACAACTGCGCCGACATGCCGCACCTGAAGACGCAGGTCAAGGACTACAAGACCTCGATCTACTCCATGGCGTGGTATCCCCTCAATCCGGACTCGCCGTCGGCCACGAAGGTCATAGAGGACGGGTACGCCGACAACTGCATAATGGCCGGGAACATCGATCCGCAGCTGTTCATAAGAGGATCTGTGGAAAAGATAACCAAGGTCACTTCGGACCTCACCAAAGAGGTGAAGGCCGCGCTTTGCAAGCGCGGACTGAACTCAACGTTCTGCATATCGAGCGGATGCGAGGTCCCGCCTGACCTGACCACCAAACTGGAGAACATAGGCGCGGTGGTGGACACGGTCAAGAAAGAGGGAAAGCTCGCGTGATGAGCCTCGGAGCGGCGGATCGCGCCGCATGAAGGAAGACCATAGTTCAAACTCCTTTTCAAACCCCTTTTACGGCATTCAGTCAGGATAGGAAGGAGGATACACGTCGATGGCCAACGGATTCTACGAAGCGATGAAGAGGAGCGGCTTCTCGTACGAGACGACCGCGTCGGTGAAGAAGTACAAATGTCCATACTGCGGCTTCGAGTTCTCCCTTGTGTACGCAAGAGCGTTCGCGTGCCAGGGGTGCTCCGAAGCGGTAAGGGGATGCCCCAAGGTAAGATGCTGCAAATGCGATGCGGAGTTCTTCATTGAGAAGATGGGGCATGTGCACGGCAAGGAACAGCAAAGACGGCTCTCGGACCACATATGCGACATAGTGTCCGAATACCACAGGGACATGGGCCGCGTCCCGAACAGGTGATCGGAGATGTCGTACGGCCTGGGTCTGGATGCCGGCGGCGCGTACACGGACGCCGTTCTTATGAATATGTCCGACGGGAGGATCGTCGGAAAAGCGAAGGCCCCGACCACAATGGACGATCTGTCCGTTGGGATCGGCGAGGCCGTAAGGGGGCTTCGGGCGTTCGACGGCGGGGACGTGGCCATGGTGTCGCTGTCATCGACCCTCGCTGCGAACTCCGTCGTGGAGGGCAAAGGGTGCAGAGTCGGTCTCGTGTGCATCGGGCGGGCCTTCGACGGATCCGTTCCCGTTGACGCATGCGCCGTGATATCCGGCGGCCATGACGCAAAGGGGAGGGAGGCGTGCGCATTGGACGAGGAGGCCGCCCGAAATGCCGTCGCGTCCATGAAGGGCAGGGTGGACGGGATCGCCGTCGCCTCATATATGAGCGTCAGGAACCCCGACCACGAGGACCGCGTGAAGAAGATCGCCGCCATGGCCGTGGACGCGCCCATCGTATGCGGCCATGAGCTGTCTCCGGACCTCGGATTCAACGAAAGGACGGCCGCGTCCGTGATGAACGCACGCCTGATCCCCATGATCGGGGAGCTGGTCGGATCGGTGAAGGAGGTCATGGCCGAGAACGGCATCGGAGCTCCGCTGATGATCGTCCGCGGCGTAAGATGCGCGGCGGCGGGGATGCGCCTCCCGCCGGAGAAGTTCATATCCCTCGTCAAGGCTGCGGTCGCCCGCAGGCTGTCCGAAGAACTCCTCGGAAAGCTGCTGTTCGAGGAGACGGGAGAGCCGCATCCCTGCCGGATCGCCAAGAACCTGATGGACAAAGCGATATCCGGAAAGGAGGGGCTTGACCTCGGATGCTCTGTCAGGCTCAACAAGCCCATGATCGGCGTCGGCGCGGCGGCGGACGCATATCTGCCGGAGGTCGCAAAGAGATTCGGCGCCCAACTCCTGCTTCCGGAGCATTCGGAGGTCGGCAACGCCGTCGGGGCGATAACCGGAAGCATAATGGAGACGTTGGACGCCCTCATAAGGCCGAGGGCGGGAGGGGATCCCAACGATCCCCCCTGCACCGCGTTCTCCATGCTCGGAAGGATGGAGTTCGGATCGGTGTCGGAGGCGCTGGAACATCTTTCGGACGAAGGCGGGGAGAACGTCAGGAAGCGTGCGGAGAAAGCCGGCGCCGACGATGCGGACGTGAAGATGGAAGTGAGCGGAAGAAGGTACGAGATCGGCGTCGGAGGCGGCGGGGACGTGCTTCTGGAGATCGATGTGCACATCTCCGCCGTAGGCAAGCCGAGGCATTTCCATGCACGCCCGTGAATCGCCGGCCGACGGACCGAAGCGCCCGCGTGCAGGAAGGAGCGGGGTGCTCGTTGCGGTCGTCTCCGTGTACACCGGCGATCACCGCGCCTTCGACGCCCCCGCCGGGGAGCTGAGGGCGGAAGGGTTCGACATCGAGGTGGAATGCGCCGACTCGGCGGACCTGGACGCGGATGCGGTGGTGTTCTCCGAGTTCCTGGACCGCGTGGGCTCCGCGGATCTCATCATGATAAGGGTTCACGGCGACGTCACATACTTCAAGAGGTTCGACGCGCTCAGAAAGGCTGTGGATCGGGCGGGGACGGTCGCGTTCCTGTCCTGCACCGAAAAATGGGTCATGGACGAATATCGGTACATGTTCAGAGACGCCGACGGCTACGACCTCCTGGCGCGGCTGTCCTTCCTCGGAGGCGGCGCCAACAACAAGAACATACTGAAATGGGGGCTCCGAACGTTCGCCGGGGCGGACGTGGAGGTCTCCGGCCCCGCAGCTCCCGTCTCCCAGGGCGCCTATCATCCCGACACAGGGACGACCGACATAGCGGAACGCATCGATGCCTTGGACAGATCCAAACCCACCGTGGCCGTGTTCTTCTATCAGGAACTGCACCGGTCGGGGAACATGAAGCACATAGACGGGCTGATCCGCGCGTTGGAGCGCAAAGGCGCAAACCCTCTCGCTCTGTTCTTCCGCACATGTGCGGACGACGTGCCGGGGGCGATGGGACTGCAGGAGATCGTCGACCGGCATCTTCTGAACGGCCCTGTTGCGGTGGACTGCGTCATAGAGACCATGGGATTCTCTCAGACTCTCACGGCCAACCCCGGATGCGGGAACCAGGTTGCGGACAGGGACTTCTTCGAAAGGCTGGACGTTCCGATACTGCAATCCATGGTCGTCTCCGACACCGAGGAGCATTGGAAGGACGGTGCGTCCGGACTCAGCGCCATGGAGATAGTTTCCAACGCGGTGCATCCGGAGTTTGACGGGCAGATAATCACCGTCCCCTGCGCGAGCACGGAGATCGACGTAGACGGCGGCAGATGGCATTCGCCCATCGCCGGCAGAGTGGACGACATTGCTGAGACGGCCGTTCGCTGGGCGAGGCTCAGGAGAAAGAAGAACGCCGACAAGCGCGTGGCGATCCTCCTGTACATGTACCCTCCGAGGACGGACCTCGCCGGTGGGGCGTCGGGATTGGACACTTTCCAAAGTGCGGCCGACATGCTGAAGGCGATGAAGGATCTGGGATACAGTGTGGAATGGGTGCCGGAGAACGGCGGGGAGCTTACGGAAAGGCTTCTGGCAGGAATAACCAACGACACATCCTGGCTCTCCGATGCGGAGGTCTCCGAAAGGGCGCTGGATCTTATGTCCGTCGAAAAGTACGCCGAACACACCGGCGACGTCCCGGATGCCGCCAAATCTAGGATAACCGATGGGTGGGGGCCTCCTCCGGGAGACGTCCACACGACCGGCGGAAGGATGCATATCCCCGGGATCCTGAACGGAAACGTCCTGATAAGCTTCCAGCCGGACAGGGGGCGGAGCCTTCAGTCGAGCTATCACGACGTGAACTGCGTCATGCCCCATCAGTATCTCGCATATTACAGATGGCTGAGGTCGGAATTCTGCGCCGACGCCGTCGTGCACCTAGGGACCCACGGCACCTTGGAATGGCTGCCCGGAAAGAGCGTGGGGCTTTCGGCGGACTGCTGCCCCGACTACGTCCTCGGCAGGATGCCGAACGTGTATCCTTACATAATCGGGAACCCGGGAGAAGGCATCCAGGCCAAGCGCCGCTGCGCCGCAGCCGTGGTGGACCACATGATCCCTGCGATGCGCCGTGCGGGAAGCTACGACGACCTGGAGGAGCTGGAGTCCGTGCTGCAGGCGTACATGGGGGCGGAGTCCGCGATGCAGGGCGAGAACATGTCCCTCATCGGAGACAGGCTGTACGGCGCTGTGTCCAAGATGTCCCTGTTCTCGGACGCGGGCCTTCCCGAGGACGCGTCCGCCGCTGACGTATGCGGGAAAGCAGGCATGCTTTACGATTACGTCCTGGAACTCAAGAACGCGATGATAAAGGACGGGATGCACATACTCGGAAGCGTTCCGGAGGGAGAGAGGCTGGAGGAGACCATATACAGCCTCACCCGCCACAGGAACGACGGCACCCCGTCGCTCAGGGCGTCCGTCGCAAAGAGCATGGGGCTTGACCTCGACGGGCTGCTGAAGAACCCATCCGGCACGGACGCGTCCACCGGCATGCTGAACGGCCGGCTGGCGGACGGCGTGGAGTCGAAGGTCTCCGACCTGATATCGCGGTTCGCATCCCTGGGTTTCGACCGGAGCGGGTGCGAACGCGCCGCAAGGGAACTCTTTCCCAACGACAACGGCGACCTGACAGAGGTCGTCGGATTCATCTGCGGAGAGCTGCACCCCAACATACTTCGGACATCCGATGAGATGAGGAACGTGATGCACGGCTTGGACGGGGGGCACATCCCCCCGGGGCCTTCGGGATGCCCCACCAGAGGAAGGGCAAGGATCCTTCCGACAGGCAGGAACCTCTACTCCATAGACCCGGGCGGCATCCCGTGGCACTCCAGTTGGGAGATCGGGAGCAGGATGGCCGACCAAATGGTGGAACGGTATGTGAAGGACAACGGCCAATACCCTAAGGACGTGGGGATCGTCGTCTGGGCCACGGACGTCATGAAGACCGGCGGAGACGATATCTCGTACATTCTGCGGCTGATGGGGCTGCGCCCTGTTTGGACGGGCTACGGGGGTCGCGTCACAGGTCTTGAGGTGATTCCGATATCGGAACTCGGACGGCCCCGCATCGACGTGACCGTCCGCATAAGCGGCCTCTTCAGAGACGCGTTCCCGAACCTGGTGGATCTTTTGGACGACGCCGTGAACACCGTGTCCGGCCTGGACGAGTCCGAAGAGGACAATTATCTCAAAGCCAACCTGAGGGCGGAGATCGCCCGGTATCTGAAGGAGAACATGTCTCCGGACGACGCGAGGGCGGCGGCCATGATCCGCATATTCGGGGACGCGCCCGGTACGTACGGAGCGGGCGTGGACGTGCTGATAGAGACATCCCGGTGGGACGACCTCGGCGACCTCGGCGACATATACAGGACGTACGGGTGCTACGCCTACGGAAGGGGGAGAAGAGGAGAAAGCGCTCCGGAACAGTTCAGGACAAGACTGTCCAAAGCCATGGTCACCGTGAAGAACAATGTGAGCAGGGAGTTGGACATGTTCGACCACGATGACACGTATCTCTATCTGGGAGGGATGAACGCCGCCGTGAGGGCCTTGGGAGGGGATCCGACGTCATTCATGGGCGACTCCTCGGACACGGACAACACGAAGCTCCGGACCGTGGAGGAAGAGGGGCGGTACATATTCAGATCTAAGATACTCAATCCGAAATGGCTCGAAGGTCTGAAACGGCACGGATTCAAAGGCGCTCAGGAGATATCGGAGATGTTCGAGTTCGTGTTCGCATGGGACGCCACGTCGGACGTCATAGAGGATTGGATGTACGAGTCCATGACGGAATCGTATGTTTTTGACAAAGAGACGAGGGAGTGGATAGAGAACGTCAATCCGTATGCCATGAGAGAGATGGTGAGCAGGCTGATGGAGGCTGTCGGCAGAGAGATGTGGGATCCGTCCGAGGAGGTCATGGAGAAGCTGTCCGACATATACCTGAGCAACGAAGAAAGACTGGAGAACGCAAACGAGGGGAGAACATGAGCATTGAAGACGACGCTGCGCAGAAGGAGGCAGAACGCATATATTCGGGGTTGGGCGGGGTGAGGGCATGAAGAGGAGGACGGCGTACCCCTTCTCCGCCATCGTAGGGCAGGAGAGGATGAAGAAGGCCCTCCTGCTGAACGCAGTGCATCCGTCCATCGGAGGGGTGCTCATAAGGGGGGAGAAGGGGACCGCAAAGTCCACCGCCGTAAGGGCGCTTGCGGATCTGCTGCCCGAGAGGCATGTGGTGCTGGGATGCCCCTGCGGATGCAGATGGGGGGACCCGAACAACGCCTGCGCCGACTGCGCAGATAAATACTCAATGAACGCCGCCGAAGAGGCGCTCGAACCCATGCGGGTGGTGGAGCTTCCGCTCAGTTCCACAGAGGACAGAGTGGTTGGGACGCTGGACATCGAACACGCGATATCCACCGGGACGAAGAGGTTCGAACCCGGCATACTGGCGAGGGCCAACGGGAACATATTGTACGTGGATGAGGTGAATCTTCTGGAGGACCACTTGGTGGATCTTCTGCTGGACGCCGCGGCCATGGGCGTGAACTTCGTCGAAAGAGAGGGCGTATCGTTCAGCCATCCCTCCCGGTTCGTCCTCATTGGAACGATGAATCCCGAGGAAGGGGATCTCAGACCCCAGCTTCTGGACAGATTCGGCCTCGTCGTCGATGTGGAGTCGGAGCGCGGCGAGGAACGCAGGATAGACATAATCAGGAGGCTCATCGACTTCGAGAACGACCCGGAGGAGTTTGCGAGATCGTATGAGAAGGAGCAAAAGGAGCTGTCCGACGCCATCGTCAAAGCGCGTTTCGGACTGCGGCGCCTGCACCCCGGGGCGGACATACTCACGCTGGCGGCCAGGGCCGCCATGCATCTGGGCGTGGACGGCCATAGGTCCGACATCACTCTCATAAAGGCCGCCCTGGCCAACGCGGCCCTGGCCGGGAAGGACGCGGCGGACGCATCCGACGTGCTGGAAGTGTCGGGGCTGGTGCTCCCGCACCGCATGAGAAGAACGCCGTTCCAAGACTCGGAGCTGAACACCGAAGAGTTCAACGATTGGATGACGAAGGAGATCGATGCCCTGTGATCGGATATCCTCTGTCTGCCGTGATAGGATGCCGTGAAGCCAAGCGGGCGCTCGTCTGCGCGCTGTCGTCGCCTGAGATCAGATCCGTACTCATATGCGGCCCCGCAGGCACCGGAAAAACGACGCTCGCAAACTCTCTGGCCGGTCTCGCACCGGGCAGGCGCGTCGCGCGGCTCCCGCTGAACGCCGACGAGGAGGCTTTGATCGGAGGGTTCGATCTGGAACTCACGCTGAAAGCGGGGGGCAGACGCACCCTTGCGGGCATATTGGAAAGATCCGACGGAGGCATCCTGATAGCGGAGAACGTGAACTCCCTTCCGGAAAGGACGGTGAATCTGCTGACGGAGTCGGCCCGCGGAGGATGCGGTGCGGCGGGATCCTGCGCATGCGGATTCCTGTTGATAGGGATCATGGACTCGGGCGAGCGCATCTCTGACGCCCTGATGGATCGTTTCGACATGTGCGTGTTCACAGAGACCTCCGAGGACGAGGACGACAGGGCGGAGATCGTCAGGCGGCATATCGAATACGAGAACGACCCGGCAGGCCTGCGGGACAGGTTCTCGGAGGACGAGTCGAAGATCGCGGAGACGATCGCGGCCGCACGGAGAAGGTGCCCGCATGTGGAGATGTCCGAAGGGTACGCCGGAGCGATATCCAAACTGTCCAATGAGCTGAACGTCGATGGTCATCGCGGGGATATATCGATGATGCATGCGTCCCGCGCCCTGGCGGCGATGGACGGCAGGGATTCTGTGTCTGCGGACGACCTCAGGGAAGCGGCTCCCATGTGTCTCTGGCACAGACGCAAGGATATCAGAGAGAAGGACTCGTGCGGGTCCGACGGATGTTCTTCGGAAAGCGGGGGATCGGGCAACGGATCCGGAGGAGGCCGGCAGGGGGAGATCGCGCCTTTCGCCTCCGAAGATCGGGAAGATGCATCCGCCGGGAAGGAGGAGACGTTCGACGTGGGTGAAGCGTTTGACGTCATCGACTGCATGCCAAAGGCGACCGATCGCCGCGCCGCGGCGGACGGAGGCCGCAGAGGCGCGGGTGCGTCAAAGGGGCGCGAAGGCAGGACCGTGAGGCACAGGGCGCCGAACGGCCGCATCCGCGACATAGCGCTGTGCGCCACCGTATGCGCAGCCGCCCCCCATCAGCTGCGCCGCGGCCGCAAAGGACAGGCCATCGCCGTCAGGAGAGAGGATGTTCGGGAGAAGGTCAGGGAGAAGAGGCGCGGGACGAAGACGGTATTCCTTGTCGACGGAAGCGGGTCCATGGGCGCAGAGCGGCGCATGGTGGCGGTCAAGGGCGCCATACTGTCCCTGTTGAGAGAAGCGTATCTGGAACGCGGCGAGGTGGGTCTGATCGTATTCAGGAAGAATGCCGCGGCGGAAACGCTTCCGCCGACTAAAAGCGTGCTGACGGCGTCGCGCAGGCTGGCAGAGATGCCGACGGGGGGCAGGACCCCTTTGGTGCACGGCATGGTGAAGGCCCACGACGTGCTGAGGGCCGATGCATCAAAAGGCTTCGCCCCGATCCTGGTCATACTGACCGACGGCAGGAACAACGTGAAATACCGCCCCGGGAGCGAAAGCTTCGCAGAGGAGATGATCT
>JAITQH010000098.1 GCA_031288985.1 Candidatus Methanoplasma sp.
AGACGCTATAACTCTCCTGCACCGGGCTCCAAATCAGCTACACTCAACTGTCAAATTGAAGCTGCAGTACGTAGTATTTCACTATGTTCATACTCATCGTCCATACTTCGGATTATGCCCGTGGGGACGGCGTTGTAGACGATTCTCCACTCGCCTTCGTTGAATTTCTCCAGCGCGTCATATATGTATGGTTTGACCGATTCCCAATCCTTCCATTCATGTATCGTCCTGACGCCCACAGCGCAACAGGCACCTGTGCAAACCGCGACATTGCACAAAAGGCCATGCGAGCCATCGCCCCCGGCGGATCCTCACTCCTCCGTGAGCCAGTCGATGATATTCTTGTGAATGATGCCGTCAGGCACGTTGCTCAGAAAGCCGTCCAAAGTCAGTATGGTCTTTTTGCGATGATCCCTGATCCCGTTCAACGGGCGCATCTCCCGATCGTATGTGCTGTCGCTTACGATGGATCTGGAGACCTGATAGTATTCTACGGCCCCGTTTCTGGCGGCGGTGAAATCCACTTCGGAATCTCCGAACTTCCCCACGGCGACGTCGTAGCCGCGTCTTCTCAGCTCAAGATACACTATGTTCTCGATCAGCCTTGAGTCATCCTCTCTCGACGATATGCCTAGGACGGCGTTCCTCATGCCTGTGTCTGCGACGTAGTACTTCTCCATGGTCTTCAACAGCTTCTTTCCCCTGATGTCGAATCTTTCGGCCTTGTGTATGACATAAGCGTCCATCAGAGACTCGACGCACCTTTTCACCGCACGGTCGTCCTCGCCCATGCTGACGGCGATGTTATGGACGCTCGTCGTGTTCCCCGTGTTGGAAAAGAGGAATCTTGCGATGCCTTCAATCTTCGACGCGTCCGGAGCGCCCATGCGGGTCAGCACGTCTTTCACCACCACTGTGTTGAACACCCCGACAAGCGTCTCGTTGATGTCGCTTTCGGGAGCGTTAGCGTTTATTACGGGCATCGATCCCTTGCGTACGTACTCGTTGAACCAATGCTCTTTCGAGCGGGAGCCGTCGTCGTTCATCTCCAGGAATTCTCCGAAAGAGAAGGGGAGCATCGCGATTTGGACGCAGCGTCCCGACAGATTCGTGGACAGCTCTGTCGAGAGAAGGCGGCCGTTGGAGCCTGTGATATAGATGTCTGCGTCGAAATCCACCATGAACGCGTTCACGGCGCGCTCCCACCCCGGTATTCTTTGGATCTCATCTATGAAGACATACATCCTGCCTTCGACGCGTCTGTCTTTGACTTTGTCGTACAGGTAGGAATAGTCTTTGCCATCGAACTCGAAAGACTCCGCATTAAGAGAGACTATGTTCTCATCGGAAACTCCCGACTCCTTCAGAAGTCGAATGAACTGCGCCATGAGCGTAGACTTTCCGCATCTTCTGATCCCGGTTATTATCTTGACCAGATGTTTGCGGTCCTTCTCCCGCATAAGGCGTGAAAGATATCTTCTGCGGAGCACTTCTTTCATGCCATGCTATACGAGTCGCCATACTAAATGTTTTGCATACTATGTCAAAAACTTCATAAAAATAGCAACTTTTTGCATACTATGTCAAAAACTTTCATCGTTGGGGCCGCAGGCGCCCTGGAGCGCGAGTCGCTGCTCAGAACTAAAATCCCGACCCCCCCGACTTGAACGTGCAGACCTCCGCATTCATGACCCCGAGGTCTTCGGCAACCGAGACTGTGAATCGCACGTCTGTGATTTCCTGCACTCTCAATGCATCTGAGAGTGTGGGTTGAGGGGCAACAATGTCAATGCATGGACAGAACTGCGCAGTCGGCACAGGCAGGAAAACTATTCCGCCGAAAAAAACGCCGTCCGGTCGGAAGCGTGAGTGGGTCTGCCCGGATTCGAACCGGGGTCAATGGCTCCCAAAGCCACAAGTATACCAGGCTAGCCCACAGACCCTCAACCGCATGATGGCGATTGCAGTAATAAGGTTTTTCAGTCAATGGGTGCGGAGCGCCCTTCCCGAGAACAACAGGCACAGGATCATCACGACCGCGGCGCAGACCGCCAGAACGATAAGATCGTCCGCCATGCCAAGGCCCGGCACGGAGATCAGAGAATATCCGCCGCTGGGCGTGAGCCACTCCGAATCCAGGCATGCGGCCCTGGCGGCATCCGTCGCGTATGTGAGCGGGTTCAGGTCGGCGGCCGCTTTGAGCCAGGTCGGGAATCTGTACGTAGGGAACATCACGCCGGACACGAACATAAGAGGCATGCTCACCAGCGAGTTCAGCGTCATGTACGTGTCAAACGATTTTATGACCGTTCCCAGCGCCACGAATATCGAAGAGAACGTCAGTCCGATGAGCACTACGGCCGCCAAAAGGACCGACACGCTCTGCACGGACAGATTGTGCATGTCCAATCCCAGGACGACCGCCACGGCGAACACCGCCATCGCCTGGACGGTGGCCTTTATGGTGGACGCCAACACTTTGGACAAAGGTATCATGCCCCGGGGCATGGGAGATGCTCTCAGCTTGTCCAAGAACCCGAACCGTCTGTCCCATACCACGGACATGCCGCTGGTCAGGGATGTGGTCAGGGCGGTGGACAGTATGATCCCCACCGAAAGGAAGCTGAAATAGTCGGTCGTGGCCAGGGACATGCCGCCTTTGGACTCGATCATGTTCACGAACACCTCGGCGGACAGACCGAACAGGCCGAGCCACACCAGCGGCTGGACTATCGTCACGATTATCTGCATCCTGCTTCTGTACCAGTGTTTCAGCTCCCTGCCGGTGAGGGACGTCAGCTGTCTGAGGCATCCGGATGCGTTCATTTCTGTCTCCTCCTGCTCTGAAGGTTCTGTTTCCTGACCTCCTCCTTGCTTGCCTCGCCGGCAGGGTCGCGGATGTCCTTCCCGGTGTATTTGAGGAAGACCTCGTTGAGGCTCGGATGGTTCAGGCTTATGCTGACCACGCGCCACTTGTTGTCCGCCGCCGCCGAGAGCACGTCGCGTATCGTCCTGTCTCCGTCCTCTGCGTCGATCTTGTACGCGCCGCCGACGCAAGACACCGAGCGCACTCCGGAAAGGCCGTTCAGAGTCTCGTGGATGTCGTCGCAGTCTTCCGTCTTGATGTACACTTTGTCTCCGTTCAGCGAAAGCTTGAGTTCGTCAGGGGTGCCGGAGATCTTGATCTTCCCCTCGTCTATGATCGCTATCCTGTCGCAGAGGAAGTCCGCTTCCTCCAGATAATGAGTGGTGAGGAACACGGTCATGTTGTCCTCGTCCCGCATCTTCAGTATGCGGTTCCAGATGATGTTCCTGGTTTGGATGTCAAGACCGAGGGTGGGCTCGTCGAGGAAAAGGACCTTGGGCCTGTGGATCAGCCCTTCTATCAGCTCCAGCCTCTTCCTCATGCCTCCGGAATAAGTGTCCACGAGGCGGTCGGCCACGTCGTGCAGCTGCACCATCCTGAGAAGTTCGTCGGCGTGCTCCCTCGCCTCCTGTTTGGGAACGCCGTACAGATCGGCCTGAAGGAGCATGTTCTCCATGCCGGAGAGGTCGTCGTCCGACGTCAGATCCTGAGGCACGAGGCCGATCACCCTGCGCACCGCGTCGGGGTCGCGGACCACATCTATGCCGTCGACGGAGATCGAGCCGGAAGTTGGAGTGAGAAGCGTTGTGATCATTGAGATCGTGGTGCTCTTGCCTGCCCCGTTCGGCCCCAAGAATCCGAATATCTCCCCTTCCGCGACGGAGAAGTCGATGCCGTCCACCGCACGCACTCCGCTCCCGTATTCCTTGACGAGCCCCCGCACCTCGATCATACCGTTCATGAGAATTGCGCCTGCCATGTGTTGAAAGTTTAATTCTCTTTTCCCAGTTCGGCAAGCAGCAGACGGATCGCATCGCCTCTGTGGGAGATGCGGTTCTTGGTCTCCGGGGCGATGTCTGCGAACGACGTCTCGCCGTCGGAGCTGAATATTGGGTCGAACCCGAACCCGCCGCATCCCGCCTCCTCCGGCAGGATCAGGCCTCTGCACTTTCCCGTGACGATCGTCGTCCTGCCGCCGACGTCGCATCCGATGCAGCATCTGAACTCGGCTCTGCGGTCTTCGACGCACTCCATGAGCTTCAGCACCCCTCTGTTGCCGATCGTCTTCTGGACGTATGCGGACCAGACGCCGGGAAAGCCTCCGAGGGAGTCGATGAAAAGTCCCGAGTCGTCTATTATGAAATCGCGTATGCCTTTGCGGCGCACCTCCTCCATCCCCTTCGACACGACCTCTTCCAGATCGGAGGACTGCACCTCGTCGTATGTCATATGCAGATGCTCCGTCTCTATTCCGAGGGCCGTCAGGACCTCCCGGTACTCCTTCACCTTTCCCGGATTGGATGTTATCACCTTGAGCTTCAGGTGTAGCGCCCCCTGTTTCTGATCTCCTCGAGCTTCTTCAGAACCTCTTCGGGCCGTTTTTTCTTTTTCATGTATGCGTCGATGAGCGCCGCATACTGCCTCTCCAAGCCCGGATGCGCGGATGCGAACGCTCTCTCGAGCAGCCCGATATCCACTCCGATATCCTCCGCCGTGGCGGCGCTCTTCCCCATGGAGAAGTCGATCAGACAGATTCCGCCGTCCGCGGCAAGCATCATGTTAGACGTCGTCAGATCCCCGTGGCATATTCCCGCGTCATGAAGCGCGGCGACCGCCCGCCCCACCGCCGCGCAGATCGCAAGGCTCAGATCCGACGAGTCCAGAGCGTCCTTCAATTTTTCGCCCTCGATCCTCTCCATGATCACTGTGCACTTTTCGACGTCCACGTCGTACACCACCGGCGTTCTGACGCCGGCTCTGCGTGCGTCGCGCATGAGTCTGACCTCGTTCCTCATTCTGGCGCGGCGTATGGACGCGTCCAGGTCGGGGTGTCTGTATCCTTTCGGAGAGCGGACCTTTGCGACCGCGTCCCTTCCCAGAAAGGCCGTCTCAAAGACGGTCGCCTCCGCGCCGACGGCAGGCCGGTTATCGGTATCCATACGGATGTAACTGTGAGCATGTAAATAATTAATACTCCGAAAACCAATGTTCGGGCGTGAGATACACGATAACCGGGGACAGCCTGCAGTTCGTCAATGTGCAGTTGGACGACAACGAGGAGTTCCAGTCCGTTGCCGGCGGCATGGTCTACATGACGGGCAACATGGCGATGGATGCGAAGCCGAAAGGCGGTCTTCTGAAAGGGTTCGGAAGGTCGGCGGCGTCCGTGCCGCTGGTCCGATTCAGACCGCAGGGCGGCCCCGGGATCGTGGGTCTCGGGGGATCCGCACCCGGGAAGATAGCGGATCTCGATATCGGAAAAGGCAGATGGATCGTCCAGAAGGCAGGGTACCTCGGATCGCAGACGACCGTTGAACTCAGGACGGAGTTCCAAAAGAAGCTGAACGAATCTTTCGGACGGGAAGGGTTGATACTGCAGGAACTCAGCGGCTCGGGGATGGCATTCCTGGCCGCCTGCGGGGACTTCAACACCGTCGATCTCAAACCCGGAGAGTCGTACAAAGTGTCCACCGCCAATGCGTTGGCGTGGCAGGGCACGGTCAAATACGACGTCTCCTCCGCCGGCGGCGCCAAGGCCGCCCTGTTCGGAGGGGAAGGGCCGTTCGTCACCACGCTCACGGGTCCCGGCAAAATAATGATCCAGTCCATGGCCTTGCCGCGGTTCGCAGGAGTTCTGGCGCCCTGTCTGCCCGAAAGCAGGTGATATTATGGAAACGAAGAGACGCAGCATGGCCGCTTCGGCGGGTGAAGGCGGCGGCCCAAAGCAGGCAGAAGAGAGAAGCTCGGAAAGGAGGTGCGGGCAATGACGATCCGCATCGCAGTGATCGCCGGGAGTCTCAGAAGGGGGGCGTACTCCGCCGCCGTGGCGAAGTACATATCGGAGCACGCTCCCGAGAGATTTGAAATGAGGGCGGTCCCGATCGGAGACATGCCGCTGTACAACCCCGATCTCGAAGAAGGCGTGGACCCGCCCCCATCCTGGACCGCGTTCCGCAACGAAATAGAAAGATCGGACGGCGTCCTGTTCGTCACTCCCGAATACAACCGCTCCATCCCGGCGGCCCTGAAGAACGCGTTGGACGTGGGTTCAAGGCCTCCCGGGAAGAACATGTGGGGAGGGAAGAGGGCGGCCATCGTCAGCACGTCCATAGGGAAGGTCGGAGGGTTCGGGGCCAACCACGCTTTGAGACAGTGCAGCGTGAACCTCGACATGCGGGTCATGGGCCTGCCCGAGGCATACATGGGCGACCTTGCGGACGCGGTGGATCCCGACGGGAACATAACCGACAAGAGGACGGCGGACGCTCTGAACAGGTTCACGGCGGCGTTTGTCGCATGGATCGAGAGGCGGGACGGCGTCTGAGCGTGCAGAAATTTATCAACCAAGCAGGCGTTGACGCTCTGTGAAGCGGATACCCACGGGATGCAGAGCGTTCGATGACCTCCTGGGAGGAGGCATAGAGAAGGGCAGCGTCACGCTTCTGTACGGGGAGGCGGGAACAGGAAAATCAAACATCTGCCTCCAGACCGCGCTTAATGTCATCAAGGACGGGAGAAGGATCGCATACATAGACGCCGAAGGACTGTCGTCGGAGAGAGTGTTCCAGATCCTCGGCGAGGACAAGACGGTCATGAATGGGTTCCTGGTGTCCCAAGTGCACAGCTTCGAGGAGCAGTCCGATCAGATCGACAAGGTTGTGAACCTCGCCGACAAGGACGTCATAGATCTGGTCATCGTCGACTCCATGACGATGTTCTACCGCCTCAACCACGACGACGTCAAATCCCGCAACGACTTCACGAGGCAGATCGAGGTCCTGCTGAGGATCGCAAGAAAGAAGGACGTCGCGGTGCTCCTCACTTCGCAGGTGTACACCAACATCGGCACCGGCGCGATAGAGTTCCTCGGAGGGCACCCCATGTATCACAACTCCAAGACCATAATAAGGCTGGACAAGAAGGGGAACGGCGTGAGGACCGCCGTGATAATAAAGCACCGCAGCCTGCCGGAAGGCCGTCATGCCAATTACCGCATAACGGCCACCGGGATAGGCGAGGTTTAAACGTCTCTGTTTATGGCGTATTCCGCCAGCGCGACCATGAATTCCTTCTCCTCGCTCGGAGGCAGGATCTCAAGGAAGGACACGGCTTCTTTCGCCTTCTCTTCCGCCAGCCTCCTTCCGTAGGCGATGCTGCCTGCGTCCTCCAGGATCTGCCTTGCGCGAACGACCTGCTCTTCCGTCGCCTTCTGATCGCCCAATATGGATTTGAACTCGGCAAGCGCCTTGGGATCCTTTATGTTCTTCACCGCGTGCGTGACCATCACGGTGCATTTTCCCTTGCGGATGTCGTTGCCCACCGACTTTCCCGTCTTCGTCGGGTCGCCCGCAATCCCGAGATAGTCGTCGTATATCTGGAAGCCGAGGCCCAGAGCCATGGCGTAGCCGTGAAGCGCCTCGACGACCCTGTCGTCGGCGCCCCCTGCAATGGCGCCCCCTGCGGCCGCCGCCGCGAACAGGACGCTGGTCTTCAGTCTGATGGTCTCTATGTACTCTTCTTCGGAGACGATCCTTCCCTCGTTGTTGATGTCCATCTGCTGTCCGCGGGCAAGATCCCAGACCGCACGGGACACGTATCGGAGCACGGATCTCATCCGTTCGGCAGGGATGTCAAGGTCTGCGATTATCTGGAACGCCTTGGCGAAAAGGGCGTCCCCCGCCAGGATGGCCGTCGGAACGTTGTAGGCGATGTGAATGGTGGTCATTCCTCTCCGCTTCTCGTCGCCGTCCATGAAATCGTCGTGTATCAGAGTGAAATTATGGATGTATTCTATGGCGACGGCCAACGGCGCGGCCTTGCTTTTATCCCCTCCGACGGCCCCGGCGGCCGCGACGGCCATGGCCGGCCTCATGCGCTTGCCTCCGGCGTACGGGTATTGTCTGGAG
>JAITQH010000007.1 GCA_031288985.1 Candidatus Methanoplasma sp.
GGACGCGCATGCCCGGACCTCATATGTATCTGACCAGGTCCCGCAACGCGCCCGCAGGATCCTTGGCCTTGACCACGCCGGATGCCAGCAACACGCCGCGTGCGCCCAGGTCTATGGCGGTGCGGACGTCCTCCCCCGTCTTCACACCTGCGCCGCACAGCACGGACACGGAGTGGTTGGCGGCCCTGACCGCCTCGACGGTGTCCTCGACTATCTTCGGATTGGCGGTGGTCACGGATATGTCGCCGCCGATGAGTTCGGGCGGCTCCACCGCGATGTAATCGGGATGGGCCGCAGCGTATTTCACCGCGGATTTGACGTCATTGGCGCATATCACGGTGGTGAGGTCGCACCCTTTGCACAGTTTGACGCATTCTTCGATGAATCTATGCTGCGTCGGGTGTTCCGAGTGGTTTATCAAAGCGCCTGCGGCCCCGCACCCTTTCACCATGGAAGGAGTGATCCAGCCTGTGGCCGAACCCGGGGCGTAGGGATCGACGTTCTGAGCGAACACGGGGATCTTCACCGAGCGGGCTATGGAGCCGAGTTCCACCGCAGGCGGGACGGCGATTATGTTCGCCCCGGTCTCTGCGGCCACTGCAGCGCAAGCCTCCGCAAGCGCGTTCGCCCCCTTTCCGTCGACTTCGCGGTATGCCTTGAAATTGACTATCACTACCGGCTTTGCCATAGCGACATCACTCAACGTCTTTCTTTTTCGTCGTCTTCTTGGGCTTGCCCGCGTCGGATATGTTCTCGAACCTGGCGACAAGCGATTTCAGGACCTCGGGGCGGGATGTGTATTCCATCTCCTCCGCAGGCAGGATGGAGGGGCAGAACGGCCCCTGGGATCTCATGAACCTGCTGGCTTTGATCGACCTTGCGCGGGCGCCGTCAAAGGTCGCGCCTTTGAAGAAGTCCACCGGCTCGTGGTCTCCGCCTTTGCTGTTGAGCGGCTCCAGGCCCTGAAGCCTGCCGTCGTTGATCTGGAATCCGAGGCAGCATATTCTCGGAGGCCCGTCGTAATACGTCGGGTCGGAATCTTCGGGGGAGCAGGGATAGAATGCGCCGTAGTGGGAGCCTCTCATCCATCCGGCGGCGAGCCAAGTGGTGTTTATGAACGGTTGGGTGTATTCCCCGACGGACGGCAGGCCGCTTTGGCATCTGCACACGCAGACCGGGTCGTCCTTTCCTATGTATTTCCCCGCAGTGAGGTTGAGTTTGTCCGTGGATAGAACGGCCGCCGGGCCTATTCCCGCTCTGGAGGATATCCTCTTGATGGCGTATCTCGAAGTGTCGCCCAAGAGGCTGAGTATGTCAAGCGTCTCTTCGGGCGAGGACATCACGACCTTCTTGCAGTCAAGGACATCGTGTATCTCGACGTCGAACCCCTTCTTGGCCCTGGCATCGATCACAAGACCGGTGGTCGTGAAAGGATCCAAGAAGACCCTGGACAGCGGACCGGAGTATGCGGAAGGCTCGGTCTTGTCGGCCATGAAGAACAGGAGGGGTTCGGAACCTCTCTCCTCAAATGTCATCTCGGCGGAACCGGGGCCCGCGCCTTTGACGTTGCCGGAGAACGCATCCGTGAGGATGTCCTGTCCGGCGGCGTAGAGCTTCATCGTCTTGGCGATCTTCGTTGCCGCCTGGAAACAATCCCATGCGGCCCCGTGGACGTCCTTGTTGCCCTCGCCTTTGTAATGCGTCATGAACAAATTTATATCGTCTCCGACGCGGGTTACGTAGAAGTCTTCAATGACGCCCTTCTTCTGCTTCTCAGCGAGGATGTCCTTCGAAACCTGAAGCATTGACGGGTGGGGGCGGGAATGGCCCACCACAGACCCGACGTCCGCTTTGATTACTGTTACGGTAACTTTTTCTTTTGCAACCATGGATTCACCGTTGTATTAGAGAGGTGCATAGGGATAAATATTAAAATATTGTCGGAAAAATGAATGCCATCCGAACGCATGCGCTGAGTCGGATTTGCTCCGAACAGAGTCGAGCGGGAAAGCGAAACGAATCCGACGACGCCCTTGCGGAGTCGCATGACAGCATTGCGGCCGATATCCGAACATTGATTCAGAATGCATCCCTTGGCGCTATGGCCCTGTTTGCGTCTGACAGCGCGGACGCGCCCGCATGTGCAACCTATATATTTCCGGCGCCGTTACACCGAATGTTAAAATGGCGCTCATCAGAGATTCAAGCAATATAAAAGCGGGCGACGGCACGGTTACGATCAACGGATGGGTCCAGGACGTGCGCAACCTCGGCGGCATATCGTTCATCACACTCAGGGACAGGTACGGAACGGTGCAGATCACGATGCCCAAAAAGAAGATCGAACCCGAGCTGTTCGAGCTTTTGACCGGGCTTTCAAGGGAATCCGCCGTGTCGGTCACGGGAGAGGTCAAGGAGAGCAACCAGACCGCCTTGGGCGTGGAACTCATACCTTTGTCGGCAAAGATACACGGGGAGGCGGCCTCGCCGCTCCCGCTCGGAGTGGTCGACAAGGTCAACGCCGAGATGGACACGCGCCTCAACAACCGTTTCATGGATCTGCGCAAGCCTGAGATCAGGGCCGTTTTCGAGCTCCGCTCCATGGCCGTCGACCTTATATTCGAGGCGGCGGCGGAGAACGGCTTCGTCAACGTCAGCACCCCAAAGATCGTCGCTTCGGGGGCGGAAGGCGGCTCCACCCTGTTCGGAGTGGATTACTTCGGCAGGCAGGCGTACCTGGCGCAGAGCCCCCAGCTGTACAAGCAGATGCTCATGTCCACCGGACTTGACCGGATATTCGAGATCGGCCCCGCGTTCAGGGCGGAGCATTCCAACACCAACCGCCACGTCACGGAGTTCATATCCTTCGACGGAGAGATGGCGTGGATTGAGAAGGAAGAGGACGTCATGGAAATGATCGGCAGGATCATCGACCGCGTGCTCAGAGGACTCGCCGAAAAAGGCGCGAAACAGCTGGAGATCCTTGGCAAGAGCATAAAGATCCCCGAGCTTCCCTATCCTGTGCTCACCTACGGGGAGTGCCTCAAACTGGTGATCGACGCGGGGCTTCCGCTGAAAGAGGGGGACGACCTCGGCACCGAAGGCGAGAAGATCGTCGGAGACGCCATGTCCGCCAAGGGATTCGACCTCTACTTCATAGCGGAATACCCCGAAGAGGCCAAGCCGTTCTACATAATGGAGAAGCCCGGCACGCCGTACTCCTATTCCTTCGACCTTGATTTCAAAGGCCAGGAGATATCCTCGGGAGGACAGAGGGAGCATCGGTATGACGAACTCGTGGGGAGAATGTCGAAGAAGGGCCTGAACCCGGACGACTTCGGATTCTACTTGGACGCGTTCAAATACGGCATGCCTCCTCACGGAGGATGGGGCATCGGCGTGGACAGGCTGATAACGAAGCTGTTGGATCTTCCGAACGTCAGGGAAGCGATACTGTTCCCCAGGGATGTTAGCAGGCTCTCTCCGTGAGAGGTTTGCGTCCGATCGTCGTGGCCGAGGCATTGATATGAACATTCCCGCGCTGTTCACTTTGTTCAGGGACGGGGTCCCTATGGCGGGGAACGCCGAATACTCCGAAGGGAGGCTGCGCGTCCTGTCCCCCCTGACGCCTCTGAAACCGCTCGGCGCCGAATTCGGGGATCGGGGGCCCGCAGTGGTCATAGACGTGAAGGGGCTGAACGGAAGGGTCTTCGACG
>JAITQH010000025.1 GCA_031288985.1 Candidatus Methanoplasma sp.
GAAACGCCTGATGCTCGACGGAAAAGCGGTGGACACGCTTCAGATAGGAGGCGTGTTGGCAGTGATAGAGGTTTAATCCTGCACCACTCTGACATAGATGCGCTTGCCGCGGTACTTCATCTTGGGGAGATCCATGGTCATCCTGTTGCCGAAGTCCTTATGGACCTCCACAACGGATGACGCCTCCCCGATCTGGATCTTCCCTATCGAAACGTCTCTTATGCGGACTGAGCGTATTATGAAATCGGCAAGACTCACCTTGCCGACGCCGTCGGCCTTTCCGATGTTGAGTTCGAATCTGACCATGCCGAACACATCCGATATCTGGTCATAATCCACGACTCTCCTGATGGTGTCCTTTGCGCCTTCCTCCGCGTCGGGCACATCTCTTTTTTCGATGGTCATCTCTGTGCGGAGTTCGAACTCCCTGATCAGGTATTCCTCTTCGGTGGTCACAAAGGACACGGCGATGCCTGCCTTTCCCGCTCTTCCCGTCCTGCCGATCCTGTGGATGTACGTGTCGAGGTCGTCAGGCATGTCGTAATTCACGACATATGAAATATCGTCCACGTCAAGTCCTCTGGCGGCGACATCCGTCGCTATGAGGATGTCGATCTTGTCTTCCTTGAACTCGCTGAGGACCTTCTCCCTTTTGGATTGCGGCATATCGCCGTGGATCGCCTCTGCTTTGTATTTCAGTGAAGAAAGCCTCTCGTCCAGAATATCCACCATTCTCTTGGTCTGGCAGAATATTATCGCCTTCGGACGGTCGAGATCGAGGATGCGGCAGAGCGCCCAGGACTTGTTCCTTCTGCCCACGGAGATGTAGTACTGCTTGGTGAGGTCGAGGACGACCTCATCCTTGGACACGCTGATCTCTTTGGGCTTTCTCATGTAGTCGCCCGCCAGGCGCTTTATGTCCTCGGGCATGGTTGCCGAGAACAGCAGCGTCTGCCTCTCGCGGGGCATTGCCGACAGGATGTTCTCGATATCCTCGATAAATCCCATGTCCAGCATGCGGTCTGCTTCGTCGAGGACGAGTATTTTGATCTTTGAGAGATTGAGGACCTTCCGGTGTATCATGTCCAACACTCTTCCCGGAGTGCCTGCGATGATGTCGGCGCCTTTTTCCAACCTCTTTATCTGCCCCTCGATGCTCGCTCCGCCGTAAACGGGCACGCACTCGTGGCCGGTGTACTTCGCCAGCTTCTCCATCTCCTCGGAGACCTGATTGGCCAACTCCCTTGTGGGGACCAGCACGATCGCCGTCGGGAGCTTCTGGTTTGCATCGACGGTCTGAAGCACGATGGCTCCAAAGGCCCCGGTCTTTCCGGTCCCCGTCTGCGCCTGTGCGAACATGTCCGTGCCTTCGAGGCCGAGCGGGACTGACATTACCTGTATCGGCGTCGGAGAAGACCAGCCCATGTCCTCCATCGCCTTTGCGATATCCTCAGATATACCTAATTCTGTGAAACTTGAGATCATATACATCACGATCTGTGAATCAAACCGCCTGTGACTGCAACACAGGCACCTTAATTTCGAATCAACGAATCTGAACTGCTCTTATATACTTACCTAACAAACCACCCCGCCGCCGCAGGTTTTGAGAGAATGCATGCGGCGGGAGGATCTGCCGCATCGGCAACCGCCCCGAAAGCATCGGTTGATCCGCAAGTATTATTAGACATTGAAATCAGTCGCAAGGCGGTTCAAACAGACCGAGGAGATCAAATGACAATAGTTGCAATAGTGGCGAGTCCGCGCATCGGTGCAAATTCCGATACTGTGGTGAAAGCAATAGCGAAGGGCGCGGAAAAGAACGGCAAGACCGTGAAATTCTACTACCTCAACACCCTGAAGAACGTCAAGGGATGCCAGGCATGCGAATGTTGCAAAAGGAAGGGCATATGCGTGATCCCGGATGACCAGACCGAAATACTGGAGGCCATAAAGTCGTCGGAAGGAGTGATCCTGTCGACGCCGCTTTACTTCGGAGCGGCCAATGCCCAGTTCAGACTGCTGCAGGACAGATTCTACAGCTTCATGGGGCCGGACTTCAAACCGTTCATAACTCCCGGCAAGAAACTCGCCGTGGTGGTTGCTTACGGGGGCGGAAAAGAGGCCGCCGAGGCGCTCGCGGCCGGCATTGAAGGGAGTATGAAAGGCGCATTCGGGTTCTCCCCGGTTGGGAGCGTCGTCGTAGGAGGAGGTTCGCAGGATGCGGCGGCTAACAACGCGGACATCCTCGCAAAGGCAGAGAAGATCGGCGGGAAATTCTGATGCCGACCCTGAACGGCGGGCATGCGCCGCATACGGCCTGCATAAGGCGGTGCGGCGCAGATATTTCTTCATGCAGAAGGATTCGATCCCCGTGAGAATCGGCTTTGACGCACAGGCATACTCCGCGATCCAGAAGGAACGCATAAAGGAACGCATATCCGAGTTCGGCGGAAAGCTGTACATGGAGTTCGGCGGCAAACTCTTCGACGACCATCATGCGTCCAGGGTTCTGCCCGGTTTCAGGCCCGACAGCAAGATCGAGATGCTGGCGGGCATGAAGGACGACATCGAGGCCGTGATCGCGATCAATTCCTCCGACATCCTGAAGAACAAAGTGCGGGGGGACCTTGGGATAACATACGATCTCGAGGTCATGAGGATGATAGGTTCGTTCAAGTCAAGGGGCATAAGGGTCGGAGGCGTCGTACTGACAAGATATGAGCCGGGACCTGCCGTGAATGCCTTTGAGAACAGGCTGGCGGACGCAGGCGTCGGCTGCTTCAGGCATTACTCCATAGAAGGATATCCCCAATGCACGGACAGGATCGCAAGCGATGACGGTTTCGGCAGGAACGACTTCATAGCAACGGAACGTCCGCTGGTCCTGGTGGCCGCTCCCGGCCCGGGCAGCGGGAAGATGGCCGTCTGCCTGTCGCAGATGTATCACGACAATCGGAGGAAGGTGCGTTCCGGATATGCCAAGTTCGAGACATTTCCGATTTGGAACCTTCCTTTGGATCACCCCGTGAACATAGCGTATGAAGCGGCCACGGCCGACATAGGGGATGTGAACATGATTGATCCGTTTCATTTCCGCGCATACGGAAAAGAGGCAGTGAACTACAACCGCGATGTAGAAGCGTTCCCTGTGCTGAACTCGATAATGACGGAGATCTACGGAAGATCGCCTTACAACTCCCCCACGGACATGGGCGTCAACACCGCAGGACTGTGCATCACCGACGATGCCGTCGTGTCCTTTGCGGCAAGAATGGAGATCGTACGCAGATGCTTCCGCGCCATGTGCGACAACAGGCAGGGCGCCGCTTCCCCGGGCATAGTTCTGAGATCGGAGGAGCTGATGAAACGCGCCCGTGTGAAGCCGGAGGACAGGGCGGTGATCCCTGCGGTGAGAGGCTTCGCGGCCTCTGCGGCGGCGCCGGTGTGCGGCATAGAATTGAATGACGGCCGGATGGTGATCGGGACGGCCGCGGCGGCGGTGGACGCACCGTCGAAGATGATGCTCAAGGCGTTGAAGATCCTCTCCGGAACCGAGGACGGCGGCCACCTTCTGCCGGACGACGTCATAGATCCCATGGTCAGAGCGAAGAAGGAGATCCTGGGGAACTCCAACCCGGCCCTTCACGCGGACGAGACAATAATCGCTCTGGCGATAGCCGCCGAGAGATATCCCCGCGCCAAAGAGGCAATGTCCAAACTCTGTGCATTGAAAGGATGCGAGGTCCATTCTTCCGTTATGCTGTCTGCCGTCACGGAAGCAACCCTGCGCGGCTTGGGCATGAACGCGACCAGCGAACCGGTGTACAGGGACAGGATCAGATACGGCGCCGGCCCGTGACCCGACGGTTCCCGTACGGAAGCGGCCGACGGAGGTCTGGCGGGATATTCAGACGTTTTGCGAACCAAGGTTCCGCCGGATGCCGCGGGCGTGGTTAGGCCACGTGAAAAACATCAGACGGAAACTTTATATCGGGAGAGATAATCGAGGGGTACAGCTGTGTGGGCGTAGTGTAGCTGGTTATCACTTGACCTTGCCAAGGTTAGAACTCGGGTTCAAATCCCGACGCCCGCACTCATCACATCCGTACAGAGAGTCGTTTTTTCGGATTCAAAACTGATTGGAGCGTCATTTTATTCCGGTTTTCGTCGTTTTTCGCAACCTTCTGTACAGACCGATGCCCGGAGGCCGCAAAGTACTTTATATACTGCGGGCCAAGAATGCGAACGGATGAACAGCGCATGATCGATTTGGCGGCCCCCGCAGGATACTAATATCAGCGAACCTTCTGCAACCATGATACTATGATCATAGCCGTAGCCGACAAGAATGCATCCGTCCGCCCGTTGGCGGAGCAGGCAGAACTGGTTGCAGAGGCAAAGCCCGATATGATGATCCTAAAGGGCGACGGCATGAGCGACGAAGAGTACCGCACGGTCGCAAAGGAGATAGCGGAGATATGCGGCAGGCACGGCGTCGAGTTCTGCGCAAGCGCCCACATTCCCGTTGCGGCCGCCCTCGGTGTGAAGAACTTATGCATCTCCGTTGAATCATTGGAGGGAAGCGTTCCCGAGGGATTCGACAAGGTGTTCGTCCATGCGGCCTCCGAGAGGGAGGCGGCGGATGCGGAAAGACGCGGCGCATACGCGGTGATATTCGGCAACGTGTTCGACCTTTCATGCAAATCATGCAGGAACGCCAAAGGCCTTTCGACGCTGAGATGCCTCACCGGAACGGTGGATATCCCCGTCATAGGCGCAGGCGGCATACTTCCGGACGTCTTCTTCGAAGTACTGTCGTCGGAGGCCGCGGGAGTATGCATGACCGGAGGGTTCATGAGATCCAAAGATCCGTCGGCGGTCGTGAAAGCATACAGAGACGCAAGAGTGCGGCTGAAGCTGTGAGGCTCCGGGTCCGGCGTATGGGTTATGCAATTTCCGCATATTCCTATTCCAGACTATGAAATTCAGGTGCTGTTTCCATAAATCCTTATATATCCACAGACGCGATGAATGTCCATGAGGGTTACGGTCTTCAACGGATCGCCATTGGCGTCGGGGAACACTTCTGCATTGTCCTCGGTGCTGATGGCCAAATTGGTTGAAAGAGGGGCTGTTGTGGAAGAGATAATGCTTTTTCAGAAGAACCTGCTGGGTTGCAACCACTGCAACAGGTGCCGCACAGGCGACCTTCCCATGCGTTGCAGCATTCCTGACGACATGATCCACCTTTACAACAAGTTCTTGGATTCGGATCTCCTGATATTCGCATCTCCGATATACATGTGGAATCTCACCCCATGCACCCTGGCATTCATCACCAGACTGCACAGTCTGTGCAGGAACCCCGAGGGGCACAACCTGATGAAAGGAAGGAACGTGGCGTTGGCGCTGACCATGGGCGACGAGACCGACGTGGCAAAGCACGCAGTGGGCGCAATATCGGAGTTCTGCGAATATTTCCTGATAAACCTCAGGGGAGAGCTGTCCGTCCCCTTTGCCGACCGCGGGAAGATACTTGCCGGGGAGTGCGACGGGGATGCCGACGCCTTCTTGGACAGGATACTCGGTCAGTCGTAATTTCTGTTGTCGGTTACATGCTTGGCCTTGCCCTCGAATCTATCGAGGGTTCCCGGAAGCATGAGCTTTACCGTGGTCTTCAGATTGAGAATGTCCTTCATCCTGGCTTCGACCGAACGCGCCATGTTTCCGAGTCCGACGGTGTCCTCGGTGAGGCCGGATTCGTCAAGCTCGACCTCGATGACCATGTTGTCCATGTAGTTCCTGTTGTCCAAAGTGATGTGATAGAACGGGCTTAGGAAAGGCATCCCTCCGATCACGCTCTCGATCTGCGACGGGAATACATTGATCCCTCTGACCACAAGCATGTCGTCCGTCCTTCCGGACAGCCTCATCAGACGCGGATGCGTCCTTCCGCACTCGCATTTCGTCCAGTCCAGAGCGGAGATGTCCCCTATTCTGTATCTTATGAGGGGGAATGCCTCCTTGTTCAGCATGGTGACCACCATCTCTCCCCTCTCGCCATCGGCGCAGAGATCCCCGTTCTTGTCCAGTATCTCTATGTAGCATATGTCCGCCCACACATGGGCGCCGCACTGTCTGTCGCATTCCAGGAACAGCGGGCCGTAGAATTCGCTGGCTCCGTAGCAGTTGTGCACCCTGATGCCTGTGCGCTCTTGGATCTTGTCCCTCATGCTCTCCGACCACGGCTCTCCGCCTGCGATGGCCAGTTTGACCTTGGTGTCTCTGCGTATGTCCTTTCCCATTCCGTCGAAGGTGTCCGCTATATGGAATAGGTAGGACGGCGTTCCGGCGCAGGCCGTGACAGGAAGATCCATCATCAGTTGAACCTGGCGTGCGGTGTTTCCTGTGCTTGTCGGAAGCACGGCCGCGCCGAGCCGTTCCGCCGCCTGATGCACTCCGAGCCCTCCCGTGAACAGTCCGTATCCGTGATAATTCTGCAGCAGATCCCCGCTCCCCATCCCGAAGGACGCCATGCCTCTCGCGAGGGATTCGGACCACTCGTCGAGATCGTGCCGGGTGTATCCGACTATGGTGGGAAGGCCGGTGGTGCCGGACGAGACGTGGACCCTCGCAAGCTCCTCGTACGGCTTCACGAAAAGTTTGTCGGGATAATTGTCCCTCAGATCCGTCTTCTTCATGAACGGGACCTTCCGGAACGAATCGCGGTCTGTTATGTCGTCGGGATGAACGCCTGCGGCCTTCATCCTGCCGTGAAAGAACTCGGACGAGTCGTACATGGTGCGGACCTGTTTTCTCAGGAGGCTCAACTGCAGCTTCTCCAGGTCGGCCCGGGGCATAGTCTCTATCGCTTCGTTCCAAAACGCCATTTCAATCACGGTGACGTGCTAATACTTGTCACGCCTGAACGACGAATAGATGCATTTGATTTATATGTTACTGAAAGCGGCCTTCGACCGTCCGCGCTCCGTCACGGCAGAACCATGGATCCCACGACCCTCAGCTTGCCGCCTTCGAGGTACATGAGCACGATCTTGTCTCCGGGCCTGTGGATTATATCCGTCTCAAGCTCCAGCGTCAGATCGGGGGATCTGAAATCGCTCCCCGACGACGCCGACACCCGGCATGGGACCATCTGCATCCAATGCCCCGCATGAAGGACCATGCCCTCTTTCAGAGGGGACGGCCAATATTTGATCAGAGACGCCTTTCCAACAGCCTTTTTCGTCATCTTGACGGATGGGTCGGTGGTCAGGACGTAACCGCGGTCCAGCTCTTCCGACTCTATCCCTCTCAGGGCAAGCCCGACGTGATCGCCTTTGACGCCGTCGTCGGCGTCAAGGTCGTGTTTCTGAATGGATTTGAGGACCACTTCCCTTTTCAGAGGAAACACCTGCATCTTGTCGTGCTTCCTGAAGTGACCGTCCGTCACGGATCCGAGGACCACAGTTCCCACGCCCTTAACGTTGAAATGGCTGTCGACAGGGCATGATCCGCAGGATCCCGGGCCGGCTTTGCGACCCTCGGCCTGCGCCATGTCCAGCAAAGCCTCTCTCATTTTGACCGCGTCGTCCTCTATTATGTCGT
>JAITQH010000030.1 GCA_031288985.1 Candidatus Methanoplasma sp.
GGAGCACATCGACCGCGTTCGTTCTGTTCTTTCCGCCGCGGATCATCCCGGATACTATTACAGGATGGGGGCCGCATGGGCGCTGTCTTTCTGTTTCGTCAAATTCCCCGAGAGGACGGAACCGTTCCTGTTCGCCGACCGTCCGGACAAGGATGTCAGGAGCAAAGCGATCCAAAAGATCTGCGATTCCCATCGGGTCGACAAGGCGGTGAAGGAACGCCTGAAGCTCAGGAAGAGGCAGATCGGCTGAGTTCTTCCGCGATGCCGAACAACCTGTCGGCGTTCTCGCGGCCGACCCTTGCCCCGCGCCTCTCGAGGAACGTCCATCCCCGTTCTGTGCATTTTGCCTCGAGTTCGGGGCTTGTGACCGCCGCGACCTTCCCATGCGGCAGAACGTTGCCGTCGATGATCATGGACATCATGTCCTTCGGGACGCACACCACGATGAGATCGAAGACGCCGGCCACGGCGTTCAGCCTGCCAAGGTAGTCCTTCTCCCGCTGGACCCTTTCGTAATCTTCTTTGCAGGACATGACCCCGTCGTACTTCATGATGGTATAATTTCCCGGAACGAAGCCAAAACGCGATGAGATCACTCCGAACGACGCGTCGCACATCTTGCGGCCGTCGATCTCGGCGGTGTCCAGCCTCGCGACGAGGTGCTTCACTTCGGTCATGCGGCCTCCGAACATCTCGAAGGCGCTCCCTATCCCCTCCTTAAGGAAGACGGCGGAGTCGTTGGTGACAACCAGGACCCTCTTCACTTCCGCACCTTCTTTGCCGAAAAGCGGTATGCAATGCTGCAGCTTCCTTCTTCGGAGACCATGCACGGACCTCTTGGGTTCGACGGTCTGCACACCGCGCCGAACATGGGGCATTCCTCGGATGAGATGAGTCCGCGGAGCACCTCTCCGCATCTGCATCCGGCGGCCTCGGCCTCCACCTCGGGAGTGGTCTTCAGAATATCCCCGTGGACTATTGTTGCGTCGTGCTCCGAATGCTCCGGGCGCAGGGCGAGGGCGCTCTTCGGGATGACGGGAAAGCCTCTCCACTCCCTATCGACGGGAATGAATGTGTCCTCCATCAGTTTTCTTGCTATGGGGTTGCCGTGTTCCTTCACGAGGCGGGAGTATTCGTTCTCGACCTCGGCGCGCCCTTCGTATATCTGTTTTGTGAGCATGTACGACGCCATCAGGATGTCGAGCGGTTCGAACCCGGCGACCACCTGAGGCATGCGATACTTATCGGCGAAGGGCCTGAACATGTCAAGGCCGGTGATCACCGCCACATGTCCGGGCATTATGAATCCGTTGACCTTCGTCTCGCCCATGTCGAATATGGCCTGCAGGGCGGGAGGGCAGATCCTGTGGCAGCTGTATATGCTGAAATTCTTCGGCAGAGGTTTCTGCAGCGGCACGCATGTGGACGGGGCGGTGGTCTCGAACCCTACGGACACGAACACCAGCGGCGACGTCTGCCCGCCCGCCATCCTCACGGCGTCCTCGATGGAATAGACTATCCTGACGTCCGCGCCGTCCGCCTTCGCGTCAAAAAGGGATCCGATCGTGGTCGGGACCCTCATCATATCTCCGAAGGCCGTTACGGTGACGCCGTTCCTCGCCAGAGTGACGGCGTCGGCGATCTCCTTGCTTGTGGTGACGCATACGGGGCATCCCGGACCTTGGCAGATCTCAATGCCTGCGTCAAGGAGCATCTCCTCCAGGCCGAATCTTACAATGGTGTCCTGATGCGTCCCGCACACATGCATGAACTTGCTCCTAAGCCCCATGTCTTTGATGGAGGCCACGATCTTCTTTGCGGTCTCGCCGTCGCGGTATTTGAACATCAGCTTCCCTCAACAATGTCAAAGCACTTCACAAAGCAGCTCTGTCCGGAGACGATCTTCACAGATCCTTTGCAAACGGGGCATGAGAGCAGAGGAACGGCATGCTCCTCCCCATAACCCATGTCCACCATGTCCGCAGGCCCCTCGTATCCGCATTTCGCACATGCGACGCACACAGGTTCTTCCTCGATGACAAGGGTTGATCCTTCCAACAGGGAATCCCGCGTTATGACGCTGTACGCGAACTCCATCTGTTCGCGTCCGAGATTCGTCAGCTTTCCTATGACCAGCGTCACTTCGGACACCGACGCCGCATTGTATCTCTTGAGTTCCTCCAATATGGACGACACCAAATCGGAGACGACGGCCACTTCGTGCACGGGGGTGATATCGCGGTTCTGTTTTTAACGGTAACAGTCAGAGTCCGGGCGGACAGCTGTCGCACATGCCGCGGACGACGCACTTTTCGCAGCGGGGGCGGCGCGGCAGGCATACCTCCTGCCCGTGTCTCACGATGTATCTGTTGATATCGGACCAACGATCCTGCGGTGCGATCCTCATGAGTTCGAACTCTGTGGCTTCCGGGTCTTTCGTATGCACGAGCCCCATGAGATTCGATATCCTGTGCACATGCGTGTCGACGCAGACGGACGGTATCCCCATGGCATACGAGCGTACGCAGGCGGCGGTCTTCCTTCCGACCATCGGAAGCAGGAGAAGATCCTCGGTCTCCGACGGCACAGTTCCGCCGTGCTCCCCGATGAGGATGCGGCAGCATTCCACTATGGCGCGCGCCTTCTGCGTCGGGAAGCCCGCGGGGCGTATCAGGATCGCCACGTCATCGGCGTCGGCGGCGGCAATGGCCTCCATCGTGCCGTATTTCCTGAAAAGACTGTCTGACGCCTTCCTTGTGTTGTCGTCCCGCGTCCTTTGGGAGAGTATCGTCGCTATGAGGACATGGAACGGGTCGCACTCCCACTCGGGGTTGAGGCCCTCCGACGACCTTCCCGGATACGCTCCCCCGCCATACTCGGAGGACAGGGCGTCCAATATCTTTGCGATATCCTTATTCATGGGCCGATCTCCCATCTGCGCCATGCATCCCGCCCAGATGCCTCACCGCCTCCGCGGCCGTCTAGAAAGAACCCGTGACCAGGATGCTGAGGCCTCCGCGCTCCGCTTCTGCGGCGTCCATGGCGGCGGCGACGCTTTCCGACACAACCACGTTTTCGGACCAGCGCCCCGCGATCCGCGCGGCCGCCGACGGATCGGCGGATCTGTCGCTCGGCAGCGGTGCGACGAAGATCTTCTCCGAGACCGATGCAAGGCGGCGGGACAGATGGTCTATGTCCTTGTCATTCAGGACCCCGAACACAGCGACCACCTTCCCGTACAGTTCCCGGATGTCTTCGGCAAGCCTGTCCGCACCGGCGGCGGTATGCGTCACGTCAATGATGAAATCTCCGACCTGCTGCATCCTGCACGGCCATTCCGCCGCCGCCAAACCCTCCCTGACGGCCAGCGGCCGCTCCTCTCCGTAAAGGGACAGGAGGCGGACGGCCTCGATCGCCATTACGGCGTTGAGCGCCTGATGCCTTCCCGGAAGAGGCAGATCGAAACACTCCCCCTTGTAGACGAACCGCAGGCCGTCCCGCCTGCTCTCAATTATATGTACATCGGAAGGAAGCATCCGCATAAGCGGAACGCCCCTTTCTTCCGCGATGCCCTTCAGAACGTCGTATGCGGCGTCCCCGTTCACCGTGACGCACGGAACGTTGGGTTTCATTATCCCCGCTTTCTCGAATGCTATCTTCTCTATCGAATCGCCGAGGAACTCGGTATGCTCCATGCTAACATTCCCGATCGCGCAGACCTTCGGAAGAACGATGTTGGTGGAGTCCAGTCTGCCGCCCATGCCCACTTCGATGACCGCATATTCGACGTTCTTCGTTTTAAAGAACAGGAATGCCATTGCGGTCGTGACGTCAAAGTACGTGCAGTTCCTTCCCCGCGAACTCATTTCCTCCACGATCGGATGCACCGCCGCCGTGAGATCGGCAAGTTCCCCGTCGGTGGCGTATTCGCCGTTCACGGCCATTCTCTCGTTGAGATCCGTTATATGCGGGGAGGTGTACAGCCCCGCGCTCATGCCCGAAGCACGCAATATGGAATAGATGCAGGCGCATACGGATCCTTTTCCGTCGCTGCCGGCCACATGCACGCCGGAGAACGATCTCTGCGGATCCCCCAAACGGGACAGCAGTTCGGTTATATTCTCCAGGCCGAACTCGATCCCTCTCGCTCCGAGGCCGTTCAGCCAAACGTTCAGATCGTTCTTGTCCACTCAGACCGCCTCCTCGGAAGCGATCGTCTCCACGAGTTCCGAGAATGTCATATGCCGATCCTTGCATATCCTGCGCACAATGTCCATCGTCCCCGATCCGTACTGTGCGGCCTTTTTCCTGCAATCGGTGACGAAACCGAATCCCAAGGACGCGGCGGCCTCTCTGAGCAGGTTCTTGCGCGATCCTTCGTTGATCGGGCGCAGCATGCCGATGTCCAGCGACTGCAGGTATGACAGAAGGGCGTCGTCCAAAAAAGGATAGAGCACGGTCTTCCCGAAGTTGTCCGCCGTCTTGGTCTCATGGACCATTACGGGCCCCCTGAGCTTCGCAAGATCGTCCGCAGACGCCGTCCGCAGGGAATCGTCGTCGAGCCCCACATATTTGGAATATCCCAAGAATATCTCGTCCGACCCTTGGCCTCCGATGACGATGTCCTCCCTGCACGCGCGGCACACGCAGAACCCCGGCAGTTCGAATGACACCGTGAGGGCGTTGACCGTGCCGGTGATCTGTATCATCTCCCGTATGGATGATTCCACGATCTCCTCGTCGAGCGGGATGTGGTTCCATTCCAGACCGAGATGCGGAAGCATGTTCCTCGCCATCCGGACGTCATACGAATCCTCCGAACCCACAGTGTAAAGGGTTGCTTTTGCGGAATGCCTGCCTGCGAGCGCCGCAACCAAGCCTGAATCGAGGCCGCCCGAGAACGCGACCGCCACTTCTTTTCCCCTGACCCCGCGTTCGACGGCACCCTCAATGAGGGCGCCCACGGCATCGGACTGTTCGGACATAATTGCCCGATTGTACGGATAAGTGATAAAACAGACGGTCTGTGCGAATACGAAATAATATATTCTTATGTTACATCCACCCCGCAAATATCAAACATTTATTAACAAGCGACATGTTTAACGACCATGGACGGAGTTACGCGCATCGGGGTCTCATTGGAACCCGAACTTCTCAAAGAATTTGACAAAATAATATCGAAGAAAGGATACGTCAGCAGGTCTGAAGCCATTCGGGATCTGGTTCGCGATTCTCTCGCGGAGAACGAATGGAAGAACGACAAAGAGTTCATGTCCGGCGTTATCGTGATGATCTACGACCACGGCGTGACCGGCATCGGGGAGAAGCTGACGGCCATGCAGCACGGAAGGATGCAGAACATAAGCACGACGATACACGTCCACCTGGATCACGACAGGTGCATGGAGGTCCTCATCGCGGAGGGCGAGTTGGGCCAGCTCAAGCTGATGACCAACGACATATCGTCGATAAAGGGCGTCCTCAGGTGCAAGCTCACCATGGCCTCGCAGGCCACGGGCCACATGCATCATCTGGGCGTCAGGCACTGATGCGGGCGTGCACACGCACGCCTGCGGCGTTTGCGGAGCGGCTCCCATCGGGTATAAATAAAATCACTAGGATGTGACCGCCGACCATGAGAAAACTGATAATCACCGAAAAAGCGAATGCCGCCAGAAGAATATCCACGATACTCTCCGACGGCACATCCCGTTCGGATTCCGGCGGCGGAGTCACCGCCATGACCTTCGAGGTCGGAGGGGACGAATACAGCGTTGTCAGTCTCAGGGGACACATCATAGAACTGGATTACCCCGAAGAGTTCAACGACTGGGGAAAGACATCCCCGATCGATCTTGTGTACGCGTCGCAGATCAAGACCGTGCGGGTGAAATCAATTCTCAATAAGATCGGAGACATTGCAAAGACCGCCGACGAGATAATAATCGCCACCGACTTTGACAGAGAAGGAGAACTCATCGGCATGGAGACCGTCACCGCGATCGGTGCGGACATGAGCAAGGTCAAAAGGGCAAAATTCAGCGCCCTGACGAAGGGAGAGGTCGAGAAGGCGTTCGCAGAACTCGCCCTTCCCGACGAGAAGCTCGCCGACGCCGCAGAGGCAAGGCAGATCGTGGATCTCGCATGGGGCGCCGTGCTCACAAGGCTCATATCGCTGTCATCGGGACAGGTCGGGAAGAATTTCATGTCCGTCGGTAGGGTGCAGAGCCCCACGCTGAAGCTTCTTGTGGACCGCCATGAGGAGATAGAGAGATTCGTACCCGTCCCGTTCTGGAACGTGGGGGGGAAGTTCGGCATGCTCGCGTTCAGGGGAGAGCACGACAAGGATCCGTTTTGGAACAAAGAGGATGCCGAAGCGATCATGGCCAAGGTCTCGGACGTCCCCAAGGGGACGGTCATATCATGCGTGGCGTCGGACAAAGAAGAGTACCGCCCCGCCCCATTCGACACCACCGCCATGCAGGTGGAGGCCAACAAGATAGGCATACCCCCGACCGTAACGATGAAGCTTGCGGAGGATCTGTACACCGGAGGATACATCTCGTATCCCCGTACGGAGAACACCGAATATCCCAAAAGCCTGGGCATGAGGTCCGTGCTGGAGAAGCTCAGGGACTCCCCCGATTTCAAGGCGGAGGCCGAGGAGATACTGGCGCAGGAGAAGATATCTCCGTCCAGAGGCAAAAAGAGGACCACGGACCATCCGCCGATATACCCTACGGCGGGCGCAGGCTCCGACAAGATGAAGGGCGACAAATGGAAGCTCTACGAACTCATCGTGAGGCGGTTCATGGCCACCGTCGGACCCAATGCGGTCGCAGAGGTCACCGAATGCAAGATCGACGTCGACGGCGAGACTTTCAACGCCCACGGGTACGTCCAAAAAGAGCAGGGTTGGAAGAAATACTACAAAAAGTACATCAAGGTCACTGAGACGCGCATACCGAAGCTGGAGGCCGGATCCGAGATAGAGGTGCGGTCGATGAGCCTGGACGAGTCCGCCACCAAGCCCCCGTACAGGTACAACCAAGGTTCGCTCATCCAAGAGATGGACAGGCTCCAGCTCGGCACGAAGAGCACG
>JAITQH010000042.1 GCA_031288985.1 Candidatus Methanoplasma sp.
GTCCAGGAGCCGTCCCGCGAAGTCGATGTCGCCCTTCTCCATCGCGTCGCTGATCTCTCTCGCGAGGCGTTTGGATTCGTCGAGGGCCCCTTCGTTCTCGCCTTTCTTGAACAATGCTATCTGATTGTCGATTATCTTCGCCGACTCGCGGGGCGTCCCTGTGTAGCACAGGACGGATCTGTACTGCAGCTCGTTCACCGCGTCCTGATCCATTTTCACCTGCCTCACGTTCACATCGTCCCCCGCGCCGAACTCCATGATGTTGAACCCGCCGTACGCCGCGGCGTACTGATCCTGTTTGCCTCCGCTGAGGCCCAGCTCCTTCCTTTCCAGATTGTAGGCCAGCCTGGCGACGTCCTTCGGCCCCATGTCCTTTTCCAGCCATTTCGACATGGCGGATATCATCGCGACCATCATGGTCGACGAACCTCCGAGTCCGGAACCTGCGGGAACGTCCGAATGGATGGTTATCTCGAACCCGACCGACACCTCGAAATGCTTTATGACCGCCAAGGCGAGGTCGTTGTTGCCGCCGAACTCGATCGGCGCGTCCAACGGATTCTCGTAAGTGCCGAAATAAGGGGAAGTTATCTTCATCGTGCTGTCGTTGGTCGGTTTTACGGTGCAGAACGCGTATTTGTTGATGGTGGTGTTGAAGACGCATCCCCCTTTCTGCGACGCGTAGGGATCCACGTCGGTCCCGCCTCCTGCTATGCCGATCCTGAGCGGCGCCCTCGCCCTCACATAGTTGATCATTTGAACACCTTGTCGTCCGTTATCTCTTGATTCTCTTCCACAACGGTGCCGTCCGCCAGAACGGCGTTGGTTATACGCGCCCCTGACTTTATAATGCATCCCTCGCCTATGATGCTGTTCTCTATCTTGGCGGAGGCCACTTTGCATCCGCTCATTATCATTGACTTGACTATTCTGCTGTCGCTCACGGCGCAGTCGTCCAGCACCACGGCCGAGGTCATCTCGGATCTCACGGCGCAGGATCCGTTCCCCAAATAGAACGGCTTCACTATCGAGGAGGACTCGATCCTCTTGCCTCCCCATATGAATTCCCCGTACAGCTCCATCGCCATCGCAAGGTTCGCGCCCAACAGGTCGGAGGGGCGCCCCACGTCCTTCCACATGCCTTCCAGAACGTGTCCTTGGATCCTCCCGCCCTTTTTCATGACTGCCGGAACAAGATCCCGGGAGAAATCAAAGAACTCCCCCGAAGGGATCTCGGACATCACGCTCTTGTCCACCACGTATACTCCGGCGTTTATGAGGTCGGAAAACACCTCTTCCGGCTTCGGCTTCTCTTTGAATTCGAGTATGCGGCCGTCGGCGTCCTGCCGGGCGATGCCGAACTCGCAGGGGTTCTTCACGGACGTCAGCGCCATCGTGATCTTGGCGCCCGACGAGAAATGGGCGTCTATCTCTTCTTTCACGTTCATGTTCGCGAGCACATCCCCGTTGGCCGCCGCGAACACGCCGTCGAGGCGATCCTCCACAAGCTTGATCGCCCCTCCCGTGCCCAACGGCGCCTTCTCGTATGAGTATTCGATGCTTATCCCCATGTCCGAGCCGTCCCCGATGACGTTCGACATCAGCTCGGAACGATATCCGCAAGCCAGAATGATGTCGTCTATCCCCGCCTCCGCCAATGATTCTATGAGATATCTGAGGCAGGGCTTGTTCAGCACAGGCAGTATCGGTTTGGGTCTGTTCTCCGTCAAAGGCAGAAGCCTGGTCCCCTTGCCACCTACCATTATGACGGCTTGCCTCACTTGCTGCGCCATTTTGTCACCGTATTAACCACACTACTTAAAATCTATGACTTTCGCACTGGGTGATTCAACATTCTGTCCCATCGTTAAATATCTATCGGGGAAGAAAAGCTCCGATCCGCCTGCGTTTTGACGGCGGGGAGGCAAGCCGAAGCGGTTTCCGGGTAGACAGGCGCCGGCTCAACCTTTGGTCCGGTCCTTCAACACGGGTCTCGGAACGCGGCGGGACCCGCAGGCGTTGTCGGTCGCAGCGCATCCCCTGCGTGCTGGATGCGCACGACGTTGGCCCCCTTGGCAACGCCCAGCAGGTCGGCCACGGGAGTGCACTTCGCCCTCAGGAGATATGCGATTGGAACGTTCAGCCGCTCATCCGACAGAGCCTCGAGGTTGGCCATGCCCTTGGCGACGATCACAGTCCCGCGCCGCATCTCCCCCCTGAGTTCCGGACCTATGATCCTCATGTCGATCCCTATTGCGAACCCTCCGGTGTCCAGGATGCCGTCGAGTTCTTTGTCAAGACCGATGCGCTCCGCATCCTCCCGCGTCACGTCGTTCAGGATCGGCTCTCCTTTGACCACCCCTATGACGCGCTTCCCCATGCTCCGAAGCTCCCTGATCAGAAACTTGTCGAACTGCGACTCGCCGCAGTTGTCGAAAAGATACAGCACCGTGTCCGCCGACTCCGCCAGAGCCTTGAGTTCCGGGGTCTGGTCTGAGTCCACGCCCTGCCCGAGCAGCTCGTCGAACCACGCGTCGAAGTCGTCGGGGTCGTCTATCGATATCCCCGACCCGAAGTCCATGACGTTGCCGATTATGGATATCCTTGCGGCGGCGGCGAACCTGTCGGCCGAACCGGCCACGAAAGATCCCGCCCTGTCCATGTGCCTTGCGGCGGCCTCGTCGGCCCTCTCTTTGATCTCGGCGTACGGATCTCTGACCCCCAGCGCGCCGTAGGCCTTTCCGTGGACCTGCGTGGCGCAGTCGGCAGAGTTCATGCCCCACGAGAATATCCTTGCGTACTCTTTCAGCCCCGCCTCCACCGATTCGGCGTCCTTTCCGTTGGCGGGGAGGCGGGATTGGAAGAGGACGCGCCTCATGAGGCACGGGACGCAGTCCGGGCTGACATTCATGCCTTCGGTCATGCGGCGCCGCTTAAAGACCGTTTCGCCGCCTTTGCTTTCGGGATTTGCGGGCATTGCAGGGGCATTTGTTCCGATTACCCCTGCCTTTTATATAGGGGAAATATTATCGCTCACGCATGGCAGCAGACAAGATATGCTCTTCGTGCGGAAAAAGGCTCGTCGGGCACGGCAACACTTTCTTCAAGTGCCCCAAATGCGGCGCCGTTGAGATCGGAAGGTGCGACCAGTGCCGTGACCAAAGCGTCCCGTACGAATGCGACAAATGCGGCTTCATCGGACCCTGAGGTGCTTGCATGGGAAGGATAATAGCAGCATACGACCTCATGCCCGAGAGCACTGAGGTGGACCTCGAGAAGGTCATAGAGGCGCTTAAGGGCGCCGTTCCCGCAGGCGTAAAGGTCATCGAGACCAAGATCCTGCCCGTGGCGTTCGGTCTCATGAAGATCAACGCGGGATTCGACATCGAGGACTCCAAAGACAGCATCGGCGGAGACCTTGAGACGGCGCTCTCGTCCCTGCCCGGGATCGAGAACATAGAGTGCATCTCCAGCACCGTTCTCTGAAACACCGCGCGGACCGCCACACGGTCCGCCGCAACACTTTAATCGGTTTTTCGTTCTGCAATAAGAAAGGTGAATCTTTGCGTCCGCGGCGGGGCGCCGGGAAACGTCCGCCAAGGATGATTGTAAGAAGTGATTACAAATCTCCGATGCCGGAATTGTGCATGTTTTTCCGTCAACGCCTGACGCACTGCAAACAGTTATTATCAACATATGCAATCGGATTTGCGTGGTCCGTTCCGGGGATGGCATTGAGACGCACGGCTTCGGCGTAAAGGATTTGAAAAAACTGTTGGCAGACGCCCGCAAGAGTCTGGGCCCCGCAGGCATGGACAGGTTCCAAGAGCGCATCGCATTCGTCCGCAGCCGTCTTTCCGGAAGATCCGTGGCCGAATCCTCCAGATCTGCAGGGATCAGCGTGAGAAGCGGATACAACATACAGGCAGTATGGAACAAATACGGCCCCAAGGGGCTGTATCCGAATTTTGCGGGCGGCAGGAAGCCGAAGATGAGCGCGCAGCAGCTCGTGCAGTTCCATAACGAATATCACAAACGCGGCATGAGCGCCAACGAATCCCGCGAATACATCAAAGAGGAGTTCGGAATAGAATACTCCCAGAAACAGATATACCTGATAATCGCCAAAGTTTCCTCAAAGTCCGAGGAAGAGATACGGGCTGAAAGCGAGAAGCGCCGCGAGGCGGAGGAGGCCCGCAATAAGACGGCGGCCGCGGCCGCGGCGCATCGGACCACGCAGACGGCCCTGCCCTCATACTCCGCTCCGCAGAGGAGGGATCCTCCGGCGCGCAGGGAGACCGCGCCTTCGCCCGCCCGAACTCCGACGGCCCCTTCCGCACAGCCGAAGTCCTCTCCTGCCGCAACGGATCGGCCGACGGCAGGGCGCAGCGCCCCCGTGAGGCCCGCCGCGGCCTCCGCCGCCTATGCTCCGATTCCTGCGGCGCCGAAGAAGGCGTACGAGCGCGATATTGACGCGGGACGCGCCCTGCTTGGAAAGCGCCAGACGCACGCCGCAACGCCCAAGCCTCGTCCCGAAACGGAAATGCCCTCCGAAGCGCCGGTCGAACAGGCGAAGCCCGTTGCACCTGTTGCACCCGTTGCGCCCACTGCAAACAGTGGAGTCGGTTCTGAGGTTGTCCGTCCCGTCGAGGTCGTAATTCCCGAGAAGCCCGTTGCATCTGTTGCACCTGTTGCGACTCCGATTCCTGCGAAGCCCGTTGCGCCTGTTGAGATTCCGATCCCCGCAAAGCCTGTTGCGCCTGTTGCAAACAGTGGAGTCGGTTATGGGGCTGTCCGTCCCGTTGAGGCTGCGAAGCCTGTTGCACCTGTTGCACCTGTTGAGATTCCGATTCCTGCGAAGCCTGTTGCACCTGTTGCACCTGTTGCGACTGCGATTCCCGCGAAGCCCGTTGCGCCTGTTGCAAACAGTAGAGTCGGTTATTGGGCTGTCCGTCCCGTTGAGACTCCGATTCCTGCGAAGCCTGTTGCGCCTGTTGAGATTCCGATTCCTGCGAAGCCTGTTGCACCTATCCCCGCGAAGCCTGTTGCACCCGTCGCAAACAGTGGAGTCGGTTATGGGGCTGTCCGTCCCCCCGTTGAGACTCCGATCCCCGCGAAGCCCGCAGGCCCCTCGACGACCCGCCAGTCCCTGCTTATGGGGAACCTCACGATCACCGAGAATGCAGATCCCGTGGCGATCCCCGAGGCCACCGCACCCATAAGAAATCCGGCCATCCCCGCGAAACCTGCGGTTCCCGGGTCCGGCGCAGTGCAGACCGCGCCTATCCAAAATGCGGCGGCCGTCGAAGCTCCCGCCGATCCGGAAGAGCCTGCCGACGGCGGTGCAAAGACGCGCGACATGTCCTCGATGATGAAGAACTGGTCCCGCGACGCGGTGAAGAAGGCCGCGAAGACGCGGCCGAAGATTGTCGTCGACGAGACGGGGGACATAATGAAGCTTGAGGTGCCCGACCTGTCCGCCGCAGAAATTCTGATCTCCGAGGATCGCGATGCATATGTCGCATACGACGACGGGCTGGAGTCCTACGACTGCGTGTTCCGCGCAAAGCCTCTGCGCAAAAAGGAGGATATTGCAAGCGTGATAGCCCGGTCCAGGCTCAGATTCGCCAAGAAACCGTGATGCGGTCCGAGCCGCACATGGCGCCGTTCGGGATTCAAACAATGTTTTTTGGTAAAAAGCTTTATAAGTATCCCTCTCTTAAGGCGCGGTACAGGTGTTCAAATGGTAGAATTCAAAGCTATCGTAAACGATGTGAAGACCGGTAAATCATACAACGTTACCGTGTCCGGCCACCACGCGAACTCTCTGAATGGTAAAAACATCGGAGAGATCGTGGATGGAATTTTCGTAGGTCTCCCCGGTTATAAACTCAAGATCACCGGCGGAAGCGACGGGAACGGCACCCCTATGAGAAGGGACCTTCCCGGATCGAAGAGAAGGAAGCTCCTTCTCTCCGACAGCCTCGGCTTCCATGAGAGATATCCCGGCGAGAGAAAGAGGACCGCCGTCCGCGGGTCCGCCATATCCGGCGAGATCGTTCAGGTCAACCTTGCGATCGCCGAATACGGACCGAAATCTGTCGAGGAGTCGTTCGCCAAACCGGCCGACGCCCCCGCGGAGAAACACTGATGAAGGTCCCCAAACAGCCCGAGATCAACATCGGAATGATCGGCCATGTCGATCACGGGAAGACGACCCTTACAAAGGCCCTCTCAGGAGAATGGACCGACCGCCACTCCGAGGAAGTCAAGAGAGGAATCTCAATACGCCTCGGGTACGCCGACGTCGCGTTCTACAAATGCCCTTCCTGCGCCGGCACCGCCGCGTTCGGAACCACCGCGAAGTGCAAGAACTGCGGCTCTGACGCCGAGTTCCAAAGGTCCGTCTCGTTTGTGGACGCGCCCGGACACGAGACGCTGATGGCCACGATGCTGTCGGGGGCCGCCCTCATGGACGGCGCCCTGCTCCTTGTGGCGGCCAACGAAAAGTGTCCTCAGCCTCAGACCAAGGAGCATTTGATGGCTCTGTCCATCGTCGGCATAGAGAATATCATCATAGTGCAGAACAAGATCGACATAGTGTCGAGGGAGCAGGCGGCGGAGAACTACGCGCAGATCAAAGCCTTCGTCAAAGACACCATCGCCGAGGACGCCCCGATAATACCCGTGTCGGCCAACCGCGGCGTCAACATCGACGTACTCATCGAGACCGTTGAGAATGTGATAGTGGCGAAGACGAAGAAAGACAAGACCGCACCGCCGCTCATGCACGTTGCAAGGTCTTTTGACATTAATTCCCCCGGAACGGCCCCCAAGGATCTTAAGGGCGGGGTTCTCGGAGGCACGCTGATCCAAGGGAAACTCAAGATCGGCGACGAGATCGAGATCGCCCCCGGCAGAAAGGTCGAGGTGGCGGGCAAGCCCACCTATGAGAGGATAACGGCGAACATCGTCTCTCTCCAGGCGGGCGGCAGGAACGTCAAAGAGGTCGTCCCGGGAGGACTCATCGCCATAGGCACAGGTCTTGACCCGACGATCACCAAATCGGACGGACTCACCGGCCGCGTCGTCGGTACTCCCGACAACCTGCCGAAGGTGGCCCACGACTTCGTGATGAAGACCACTCTGCTGGACAGGGTGGTCGGTTCTTCCGCGGATCTCGTGGTCGACGAGATAAAAAGCAACGAGCCTCTTATGCTGAGCGTAGGAACGGCGACCACCGTGGGCGTCGTCAAGAGCGCCAGAAGCGACTCCGCCGAAGTGGTCCTCAAGATCCCCGTGTGCATACTGCCGGGACAGAGGGTCGCGATATCCAGAAGGATCTCCAACAAATGGAGACTCATAGGATACGGCATCGTAGATCAATGAGGATTCATGCAGACCGTGGTCTTGGATACCAACGCGCTGTTGATGCCGTTCGAGATCAGGATCAACATTGACGCCGCACTCAGGGATCTTTTGGGAGACGTCAGATGCGTCGTCCCCGGCCCTTTGATCGGCGAGCTGAAGCGTCTGGAGCATAAGTACGCCAAGGCCGCGCTGGAGCTTGCCCGGAAGTACGAGATCGTACAGACCGAGAGCAGCGGGGACGAGGCGGTCATGGAGGCCGCGCTCGCCACAGGCGGCTATGTTCTGACCAACGACAAGGATCTCAGAACGAAACTGAGAAAGGCCGGCGTTTCTGTTATCTACCTTCGGTCGAGCACGCATCTTGTGATCGGCTGATCATATCAGAGGCCTGGGAGGGTCTTCCGAGCCGTTGAACGGCGCCTTGCCGATCTCCTCCAGCTTTTTCGATATCAGCATCCTTCCTATTTCGGAGACGCCGAACACCGGGATCTTGCTGCCTGCGGTGAACACCCCGCGGCGCTTCGCTTCCTCCCTCACCGGCCATGATGCGCATCCTGTGACGATGTCGCAGTTCTCGAAGAGGACCGCCGCGTCGTCCTCGGACGATCCGGATATGTGCACAGCTATGATGGTCACGCCGGCGCCGTATGCGCTCCTGATGGTTTTGGCATGGTCTGCGGAGGCGACCGTCACGGCCACTCTCTCAAGGCCCATGCCTTTGGCCTTGCGCACGCCCGCGGCCATGTCTATCGCAGCAGTCTGCGGATCCAGGACGTTGTCCCTGCCCACCTGATCGATGACATTCCCGATCGGGGACGTTTCGCAGATGCCGGATATCCGGCCTCCGAGCCCCTGAACTATCTCCGGGTCGCGGACAACGACGGTGCCGCATCCGTCCGCGGCTATGACCGCCGCGTCAAGCACGCCGTCCCGGATGGCGGAGCTGAGTATCTCCGACACTCCGAATGAGATGAAATCCTTCATACGGACTTGCCGATCGTCGCGGCACATCCCGAATGCGTTCATCCTGTATTCCACATTCTCTCTGACGGTCTCGGGCGTTATCTCTTCGATGCCGCGGTATTTCTTGAAGAGGGGGCAGTATCTGACCTGAGGCTCTCCGACCTCGGTGACCTTTCCGTCCTCGATGACGACCCTCGTCTTGCCCATGCATTCCATTACGTGGCGGCCCATCAGTCCAAGACCTCTGCTTTGACGATCGTCACGACGGGAGATGTGAGGTCGTTGCGGTCGGTGGGAAGGTTTCCGATCCTGTCGACCGCGTCCATGCCCTTCACGACCTGTCCGAAGACGGGGTGGGCGTAAGCCGTGGAGCGGTTCTCCATGTCAAGGTAGGTGTTGTCCACGGTGTTGATGAAGAACTGGCTGCCGCCGGTGTTGGGCCGGCCGGTGTTGGCCATGGATATCGTTCCGCGTATGTTGGAGTGGCCCTTGCCGAATTCGTCCTGTATGTTGTATCCCGGTCCGCCTCTGCCCGTGCCTTCGGGGTCGCCGCCTTGGATCATGAAGTTCCGTATGAC
>JAITQH010000122.1 GCA_031288985.1 Candidatus Methanoplasma sp.
TATACAAGGATGAGAAATCCAACAAGTTCTGGTCCATTGATGTGGACGGATCGAACTACACCGTGACGTACGGCAAGGTCGGCACAGACGGACAGACAAGCGAAAAGACATTCGAGACCGCGGAGGCCTGCAGGAAGACCGCCTACGGTCTCCCCGGCTTCACCTGGCGCGTCCTGGCCAACGAGATACTCGGAGACGATCCCCGGTTGAAAGACTGCGGCATGGGATGAGCGCATGGCCTCCACAACGGAGATCGCGGCCGCTTTGTGCGGTGAATTGCAGGAGGGCGGGCCGACGATCTCCGATCCGCTTCCCGCAAAGACTGCGAACGGCAATGTCCTGTATTTCCTGAGGTTCTACTGGCATCCGGTCATCCGCCCGCCGCATGAAATGACCGAGGTCTCGTGGGACGACCCTGTCCGGCGCCGCGATCTGCCCCCGCCGGAGGGGCGTCTCGACCCAATGCCCGAATGGCAGACGAACCTCGGCTCGGAGATGCGCCATGTACGCAGAGAGCGGATGTCGGTGCTGTTGGATCGGGTGATCCCCGCCTATTTTGCAGATGCCGCCGTTGACGGCAAGAGCGAGCTTTTGGCGCTGTATGACGGCCCGCTCATGCCTTATTGCCGCGCCGCGGCCCCGGATTTCTTCGAATGGTTGGAGCAGGATCCCTAAAACGCCGCCATCGGGTCGTGCGGATCTCGTCAGCCTGACGGCACATCGGAATGGGGGGGGGGCGCCTCCACGCGATCCACAGGATCGGAATATGGCATGCCCCTCCCCCAAGACCATTCTGCATGTATGTTCTGCACTTTTTATTCCGCCGTACGCATGGGAATATTGCAAGGATCGCTGAAGGGATCGCAGCGATGTACGCATCGGAGGCCCTGATTCCGCCCCATGCGCGGCAGGTATTGCCAATCAAACAATAATAAATACGACTAGACCATATTGGATGATACATCCTGTTCATGAGCGTCGAAATTATGTGCAATGTCAAGAACTGCATCGGCAACTGTGGCGGGTCATTCCTGAGGTATAACTACGGAGGCTTGTTCGTTGAGTGATTACGTCCCGCTGTACATGGAAACAGAGAAGATGGACATCTTGGTCATCGGGGGAGGCCCGGTGGCCCACAGAAAATGTCTGTACTTCCCAAGTGCAAGGATCACGGTCATCTCAAGATCCGTCATTCCCGAGATCGGAGAGTTGGCATCCGAAGTGATAATTTCGGATTCGGTAGCCGAAATGGAACGATTGATGGATGGTCGGGATCTCATCATCGCCGCCACTGACGATAAGGCCGTCAACTCGCATATCGTAAAGGCCGCAAGGTCTCTGAACATCCCCGTCAATTCCGCGCACGGCGGCGGGACCGTACTCATACCGTCGGTCCTGAGAAGGCCGGGATATTCCGTGGCGGTGTCCTCGCTTGGATCCGCGCCTGCGTTCCCCCCTTATCTCGTGGAGGAACTTAACGGAATGCTGGGAAAGAGATACGATCTGATGCTGGATCTTCTGGCAGAGGCCAGAAAGACCGCCGCGGAGAGCATATCGGACGGAAGAGAACGCAGAGAGTTCATATTGGGGATCTCCACAGACCCCGATATCAGGGCGCTGATCGAATCGGAAGATTACGACAGCGCATTGAAGATAGTGAAACAGAGGGCCGTAAAATGATAGTTAGCGTCAATCTGACATATGTTTCGGCAGGTCTTTCCGCATTGACCGACGCGGTGCCGCTGCTTGAAAGATCGATAATGCCTGATATAAAGCACTCCCCCGATGTGTCGGGGTATGTATGCCTCAAGACCTGCAACAGGTTCGAGGTGTACATCGACTCAAAGAAAGGGGATGTCGTAAGGCTGATCGAACCGGCCGTCAAAGAGGCCTCGACGACCGTCGGCAGGGACGGCGCCGCCTTCGTCCTGAAGGAGCGGGATTCCGCCGCGCACCTCTTCAGAGTGTGCTGCGGCCTGGACTCCCTGATCGTTGGGGAGGATCAGATCCAAGGCCAGGTGAGGCAGGCGCTGGCGGATTCGAGGATCGAATGCAACAGCACATCAAAGTTGGACTGCCTGTTCGAACATGCTCTGAAAGCGGGAAAAAGAGTAAGGACGGAGACCGAACTGAACAGAGGTTCCGTCTCTGTGGGTTCCGCCGCCGTGGATCTCTCGGAGCGCATCGTGGGCAGCCTCGAAGGAAAGAGCGTCACGATCGTGGGCGCCGGAGAGACTGCGAACATAATCGGAAAATGTCTCCGAGACAAGGGCATAGGGGCCACCTTCGTCTCCAACCGGACCTATGACAAGGCAAGGGAGCTGGCGGAAGAACTTGGAGGTACGGCGGTCGAACTGAACAACCTGTACGGTGTGATGTCCGTGAGCGACATCGTCATTGTGGCAACCTCCGCGCCCCACAAGATAATCAATTTCAATAAACTGAAGGATGGACTCTCGGAGAGCCGGCGGAAGCTCCTCATTGTGGATCTTTCCGTTCCTAGGAATGTGGATGAGAGGGTGGCGGATATGGAATTCGTCAATCTTGTGAGTCTTGACGGCCTCAGATCCATCGCGGAAGAGAACCTGTCTGCAAGGAAAAAGGAAATTCCCCGCGCAGAGACAATAATCGCAGAGGAGCTGCAAGGCCTGTCCGAGAAGGACAAAGAAGCGGAAGCGGACGGCGTGATCCGGGATATAAGCCTGAAGATGGCGGCCATAAGGGAATATGAGACGGAGGTTGCGATAAAACGCGCCGGCTCATCCTCGGACATATCGTCCGTGATAGACGATCTGTCGAGAGTTCTCGTGTCCAGAATAATGGCGGATACCTACGAAAGACTCAGGGCCGCATCCAGAGAGGGCAATATTGAAATGTGCAGGGCCGCAGAGGATCTGTTCGGAATAGGAGTGAAAAAAGATGTTTCCTGATACACGGATGAGGCGCATCAGGCGCAATCCCGCATTGAGATCGCTGGTGAGAGAGACCAGCCTTCAAAAGGACAAACTGATACTGCCTCTGTTCTTCGACGAGACCATAGACAGGAGGAGGGAGATCCCTTCGATGCCGGGGATATACAACAACCCGCTGAGCGACGTTGAATCGGTGATCTCCCGCGCCGCAGGCGAAGGCATTGGTTCGGTGCTGCTTTTCGGCGTGCCCGGAAAGAAGGACGGGGTCGGATCGGGCGCATACGCGGACGACGGCGTTGTTCAGAAGGCGATAAAGCGGACGAAGGACGTGTCCGATGTACTTGTGATCGCAGACCTGTGCCTGTGCGAATACACCGATCACGGCCACTGCGGCTGCATCTCCCACGGAGATGTGGATAATGACGCGACATTGGAGCTGTATGCCGAAACCGCAGTGTCGTTGGCGTCCGCAGGTGCGGACGTGGTCGCACCCAGCGGCATGATGGACGGCCAGGTGGCAGCCATACGGCGTGCGCTGGATGATGCGGGCCTCAAAGATACGGCGATCATGGCCTACAGCGCGAAGTATAAGAGTTCATTCTACGGGCCCTTCAGGGATGCCGTCCATTCTGCTCCTTCGAAAGGGGATCGGTCCGGATACCAGATGCAGTGGGGAAACCGCAGGGAGGCCATGCAGGAGATGTTCTTGGATATGGAGGAGGGCGCGGATATTCTGATGGTCAAGCCCGCCATGCCCTATCTGGACATCATACGCGAAGCGCGGGACAGGTTCGACCTCCCCATCGCGGCGTATCAGGTGTCCGGGGAGTATTCCATGATCAAGGCCGCGGCGGCCAACGGATGGCTGAACGAGAATGACGCCGTCATGGAATCGCTGACCTCTCTCTTCCGTTCCGGGGCGGATATGGCGATAACATACTTTGCAGAATCCGTCGCAAAGGAGCTGGACAGATGAACCGCAGGGGTTCGGAAGAACTGTCCGAACGCATGCGCGAGATAACTCCCGGCGGAGTCTCCAGCCCCGTGAGGGGCTTCCTCCCCAATCCGATATTCATGGACAGGGGGAAAGGCTGCATGATATGGGATGTTGACGGCAACGAATATACCGACCTATGCATGGCATACGGGCCATTGATTCTCGGTCATTCTCCCGATGAGGTCGTCTCTGCGGTCTCCGAGCAGTTGACAAAAGGAACAGTGTTCGGGGCGCCTTCCGTTCCCGAGTACTCGTTGATAGAATCCATTGTGAAAAAGGTTCCCTGCGCCGATATGGCCCGGCTTGCCAACTCCGGCGCCGAAGCGACGATGCACGCCATAAGATTGGCAAGGATGTTCACTTCGAAGGACAGGATCGTCAAGATAAGGGGAGGATTCCACGGGGCCCACGATGCAGTCCTTGTGAACAGGGACGGCGCAGGGTATCCCGGAGTTCCGAACGGCGTTGCGGGCAACACCGCACAGGTTCCGTTCAACGATGCGCCGGCCATGGAGAAGGCCCTCTCGAAGAATGATGTTGCGGCGGTGATAATAGAGCCTGTTCAGGGCAACATCGGTTTGATCCCTCCGGAAAAGGGATATTTGGAATCTGTCAGGAAGATCGCCCGGGAGTCCGATGCGGTTCTGATATTCGATGAGGTCATCACCGGGTTCAGACTGTCCCCGGGCGGGGCGCAGGAGAAGTTCGGGGTCACTCCCGACCTGGCAACATACGGGAAGATAATCGGCGGCGGATATCCCATCGGCGCGATCGCCGGGAAGAGGAAGATAATGGAGAACATAGCTCCGGCCGGCGCCGCATACATGGCAGGGACCTTCGCGGGGAATCCGATAAGCGCGGCCGCTGGGACGGCAACGCTGGAGAAGATGTCCTCCGATGACAATTATAAGAGATTGGATGAGATCGCATTGAACCTCGTACGCCGGATCAGGGATTCCGTTGAAGACCGCAGGGCGGATGCATCGGTGGTCTGCGAGGGTTCCATGTTCCAAATCTTCTTCGGTGCGGATCCTCCCAAGAATGATGAGGAAGCCGGAAAAGCCGATGGAAAGAGATATGATTCGTTCTTCCGCTCGATGCTTGACCACGGGGTGTATCTTCCGCCGTCCCGGTTCGAGGTGAATTTCGTGTCTTTGGCACACGGCTCCGCCATCGATGCGGCGGCCGAAGCGTTCGATGCGTGTCTGAAGAGGTCGGCATTATGATAATCGGCACCAGAGAGAGCGGATTGGCGCTGAGGCAGACGGACATCTTCCTGAGAGCCGCCAAGGGCGTCATGCCCAACGAATCGTTCACCGTCGTGAAGATGAAGTCCGGCGGGGATATCGATCAGAGTTCCGCACTGCAGGGATTCGGCATGTTCGTGAGGGAGCTTGACGCCGCCCTGCTCGACGGCTCGATCGATGCCTCTGTCAATTCGATGAAGGATGTCCCCATACTCCCCGAAGAGGGCCTATGCATTCCTGCGATCCTTCCGAGAGACGCGGTGGAAGACGTCATCCTTCCTCTTCCGATATCCGAACTTCCTGCGGGAGCCACTGTCGGGACGTCATCTCTAAGGAGGGCGGCGATCGTCGGATCTGTCCGTCCCGACCTGAATGTAGCGCCTCTGAGGGGAAACATACACACCAGATTGGATAAATTGGATGCAGGGAGATATGACGCGATAATCCTTGCCAGGGCAGGATTGGACAGGATGGGGATCGACAGGGACATGCACGTTCTGGATCCGGATGTTTTCATCCCTGCGCCGGCACAGGGCGCGATATCGATATCCTGCAGGAGCAACGACATGAAGACTATCGAAAAACTCATAAGGCTGGATGATAAAACGACAAGGATCGAGACGGCCGCCGAGAGGGCGGTCATGAGGATGATGGGGGCCGGATGCACCTCGCCGATAGGCGTCAACGCCAAATGCGCAGGAGATGCATTGACGGTCAGAGCCGTGTTCTTCGGTTCCGACGGGATCCCTGTCAGAACCTCCCGGATCATCCCCTGCGATTTCACGGATGACGACATCTCTCCCATCGCGGCCGCGCTTGGAGGCGGGATCTGATGGCCGTCTATCTCGTAGGCGCCGGACCGGGGTATTCCGATCTGATCACGGTCCGCGGACTGAACGTCCTCAGGAGGGCGGATATCGTCGTGTTCGACGCTCTGGCAAATTCCGATCTCCTCGACGAATGCCCGAACGCAGAGAAGATCGATGTGGGCAAAAGATGCGGCGACCATAAGATGCGCCAAGATGACATAAACAAGCTCCTTGTGGACGTCTCCGCAGATGGGAAGACCGTGGTCAGGCTCAAGGGCGGAGATCCGTTCCTTTTCGGCAGGGGCGCCGAAGAGGCGGCAGAACTCAAAAAAGCAGGCCGGGAGGTGCATGTCATACCCGGAGTGTCGTCTTCGATCGCCGTTCCCGAACTGGCAGGGATACCTGTGACCCACAGAGACAGCTCACAATCTGTGACGATAGTCACCGGCCACAGGAGAGAAGGGGAGGAATATGCCGATCAGTGGAAGCGGATCGCATCCGCCGGCGGAACGATCGTGATCCTCATGGGCATGACCAACGCCGCGGCGATATCAGAAGAACTTATCGCCGGCGGCCTGTCCCCCGATACTGCCGCGGCCATCATAACCGACGGGGCGGGGGACTCGCAGAGGACCGAGACGACAGACCTGAGGCGTTTGGGCGAGACTGTGATCGAGAAGGGGCTTTCCGCACCGGGCATAATCGTCATCGGCGGCGTGGTTAAGGAACGTTCTGTGTTGGGAGATCTGAATTGACGTCCATCGCGTTCACGCGGCCCGAAGACAAGTTGAAGGCATCCGTCAGGATGGCCGAGGACATGGGGTTCGAGGTATTCGCCGCCCCTTCAATGAGATTCGTTTCCGGCGATGCTTCCGAATTCGATAGATTTGCCGCGATTGTGAACGGGAAGGAACGTCCGGTCGCTGTATTCCCCTCTCCCACCGCCGCATCGGAATTCTGCAATCATTTCGGATGCGCGTCAAAGGTCCTTTTGGACAAATGCTTGGTGGCATCGATCGGCAGCGCCACGTCGCAGACGTTGAGGGAACTTGGAGTGGAACCGCATATAGAGCCGGCCGTCTTCGATTCCGAAGGGCTTGCGAAGGCGATCGCAGACCGAGCGCCGGAGGCGGATGTCCTTATCGTCAGATCCTCCGAGGGTTCCGGAACGATGAGGGAGATGTTGGAACGGCGCGGCTCTGTTGTGTCCGAGATAACTGCATACCGCCCTGAGCCCTGCGGCCTTACGCCGGAGCTTAAGACCTTATTCGATTCGAACCCGGACGTCGCGGCGTTCACGAGTCCGATGTCGGTCAGACTGTTCATCGAATCTCTGGAGGAATACAAAGGCGGATTCAGAGAATTCTTCAACGGGAAGATGGTTGCATCCATCGGCATTCCGACTGCGGACGCCCTCGGAAGCAGGGGCATAACCGTGAATGTCGTCCCGGAGATATCCACATTCCGGGATCTTTTGACTGCCGTCAGGGCGCGTTTCGTCTGAATCAGACGCCGACCGTCTTTATCTCTATGCCGAAGTCGGACATCCTGTTCACGGCGCTCATTACCTTATCCGTCAGGGTGTGGTCGAAGCAAAGGCACACGTCCGCACCGTTGACGCATTCCATTATGCAGTTCTCCAGCGCGTTGAACACATACTCCGCCTTCAGGCCGTTGCTGTATGCCGCTTTTCTTGTTTCTGTGCCGTAGATCCCTCTGTGAATGTTTTCATCGATGTCCTTTGCGCGGAGTATGTCCTCCGGACTGCCCACCGACAGCAGATGCATTGTGCCCGCGCCCCTGCGCCCGGATATTTTGCCGAGGAGCTGCGAAGCGGTTCTGGGATGCGGATGTTTGGATTTTCCGTTCATGTTCTCAAGACAGTCGTTGATCTCGAACACGTACGGCGGGACCAGCCCCGACAGGTACACATTCACCCTGTCGCTGTAAAAACCCTCCTGATCTCCCGAGTATATCAGTTTTCCATGTCTGAGCACGTGAATGTCGTCTGCCCAAGCATATGCGAGATCCACGTCGTGCGTGGAGATTATCACGGTGGTTCCGGTGCAATGGAGCTGTTCGGTCATCTCCATGAGTTCGATGGACATCTGCGGATCCAGACCCGCAGTGGGTTCGTCCAGTATGAGCACTTTGGGATTCATTGCCAAAGCGCCTGCGAATGCCACTCTCTTCCTCTGGCCGAAGGATAGTCTTGAGACGGGAGTGCCGCGGTATTCCGACATCCCCACCTGGAACAGGGCCTCCTCGACGCGCTTCTCCACTTCTTCTTTCGGAAGCCCGAGATTCATCGGACCGAATGCTATATCCTCCTCCACCGTCGCAGAGAATATCTGGTCGTCCGGGTTCTGAAGGACCACCACCATGTCCGATCTGAGATCCGACAGGCCCCTCTTTGAATAGTCTATCTTTCCGCCGTTGTACATCACTGTTCCCTTTTCGGGTTTGAATACGCCGTTGAAGTGATAGAACAGAGTGGATTTGCCGGCGCCGTTGGCTCCGAGGATCGCAGTCTTCGTGTTTCTTCCGATCTTTATGTTCACATCGTCCAGGGAGCGCCTCTTTACGCCCTTGTATCTGTGGGACAGCCCTTCCGTTTCGATTATGTATTCTTCGTTCATCGCATCACCCCGCTCCGAACAGCAGGGATGCGGGGTCTATCCATCCCTCGGTATATCTCCCTACTGCGTACAATACCGCCGCGATGGCCGCAATGCCTGCGATCCACAGGGCAGAGAGGCGGCGGGGCGGTCTGAAGACGGGGAATGTCCCGGTGAAATTCCTGCAGGCCAACGCATTCCCCGAACGCTCCGCCATATCCAAAGACGTTATGAATATGTTCACTGCGATGCTTGCCGCTGAATGCACAGAGCGTTTGAAGGATGAGAATCCCAAACGGGATGATGCGGCATTCCATAGGGTCTGCAGCTGTTCCAACATCAGGAATGAGTATCTGTATATCAGGACCGTAAGTTCCACTATCTCCGGAGGGATCCTCAACTGACGCAGCGAGTTGGCAAAGAACGGTATCGGAGTGGAGGTTGCGAATGCCAGCATCACGGTTATGCCTGCAAACGACCTTGTGAATATCAGGAGGGCGTAATTGAAGCTTTGATCGGTGATCGTAAGTTTGATCCCCAATACCGACAACTCCCGGATCGTCGTTCCCTCGGACGGCATTACAGACACCAGTGCGGAACAGATTATGATGATCGCCAATGATTCCAATATGAGAAGGCCGACGATCTTTGGAAGTCTGAGATTGGTGGAGTATGCCATCAGCGATATGCCGATGACGGCGGTGGCCATCGGAACAATGAAACTGGACGATATCAGATCGACCGCCAACAGCGATGCCGCAAGGAACAGTTTACCGAGCGGCGCCCAGTTGAGCATTCTCGATCCGTATGCCAAGGCATCCATCTGATTGTATTCGGAAATGGCCATCCCCTTCAGTCGTTATTTTTTCTCTTCAGCGAATACCTTCCGATGCAGTACCCTATGATCAATGCACCTATTGCCGCCTGCAGCGCGAATAGGAGGGATTCGGTCTCCCCCGGCAGTTCCCAACTGCCGAATATCCCGTCGTACCACGGTTCATAATCCGGATTTATATCGCCGATCTGTTCCGATCCTTTGTCGTCCGACCCGCCGAAATCGGCGTTCACGGCGGCGAGTGTGACTGCGCACATCACGAATATTGCGGCAAATCCCAACGCATACCAGTATTTCCTTTCCATTCAAGCGGCCTCCGGCATCTCGTTTGCGTCGCATTCTGTTCCGAACAGCTCGGGTCTTGTTCTGTGGAGATAATCGGCGAATATCGCGAAGATTATGCCTTCGATCACAGCTATCGGGATCTGCGTGACCGCGAATGTCGCCATGAACTCCGTGAACGCCCACATATAGTCCCCCGACCCATGCGCCAATGTCAGCTGCAGCGCCGTTATGACATAGGTCGATAGGTCTGCAAGCGCCGCAGTCATGAACATGGCGGGAGCGATCCCGATCTTCATTTTCCTGAGGGTGCGCCATACCAGGAATCCCACCGCAGGTCCGAATACTCCCATCGAGACTGTGTTCGCTCCCAACGTCGTAAGCCCCCCGTGCGCCAGAAGGATCGCTTGGAATATCAGCACGATCGTTGCAAGAAACGCTGTGACTGTTACTCCGTACAGCGCGACCGACAGTCCTGTTCCCGTAGGGTGTGAGGACGACCCGGTGGCGGACGGCATTTTAAGCGAGGACAGAAGAAATATGAAGGCCCCCGACAAAGCTATCGGGATCTTCTGGGCAGGATCGCTCCTCATCGTCTCAATTATCTTTCTTGCTCCAAGGTAAACTATCGGAACGGCTATTATGAACCAAAGCAGACACCACTCCGCCGGAAGATACCCTTCTATTATGTGCATTTATGCCTCCCCATCGATTCCGGAACAGAGGTTCTCCGATCGAATTGGATTATTAATCCAACTACAGCATTCAAATATAAAACATATTTGGATGAGATATCCAACTTGGGGGCGTGCGTTTGGCGAAAATACGGAAAAAGTATAAGAAATCGTTTAATTCGCAGGCCCGGATATCTTTGCGGCAAGGATGTCGTTCAGACGCGGATCCATTCCGAAAGGCTCCTGATAGCATATTCTGACGGGATGCCCTTCGTGGTCGATGACGCTTCCGCCGCTTCCGGGGGGGATCGCCAGCTTATTCGGTATCTCCTCGCCCAGGTGCGCGCCCGACGCCATGAACACGGGGACGACGACGATCTTGGAGAAACCTCCGGCGAGGATCTTGGCGAACTCGTCCTCGATGGTGGGTTCGTTGTATTCGTTGAATGCGTAGAACGTATTCCTGTATCTCGACGCGATTCGATCGGACAGGGATCTTACGAGTTCGGA
>JAITQH010000069.1 GCA_031288985.1 Candidatus Methanoplasma sp.
CGGAGTTCCCATGACTACGGCGATGCCTTCTTCCATTCACCTCAGGCGCATCTTCTCCTCTGCCAAACGGATGTCCTCTTCCAGACCTTCGCAGTCCGCGCCGTACCCCGTCAGGAACAGCTCCGGGAACACATATACGTCAGCGCGGATCTGAGATATGATGCTGAGCGCCCGACGCAGGTTTTCGCCGACATCCCCCTGCACGGCAGCGGCCTGGCAGAGGGCAATCTTGAGTCCCATATGCACAGAATGGCGTATGGCGTGATAATCCTATCTACCGAAGGTTAATACCGCAGATGATGCATTCACAGACATGTCCGATGGCAGTATGCGCAGGATTACCCGCGTGGATGCGGATGTGATAACGGGATTCATCGCGGCGGCGGTGCGTTCTGCCGGATGCAAAGGCGCAGTTGTGGGGCTCAGCGGAGGGATCGATTCGGCGACGGTCACGAAACTGTGCGCCGACGCCCTTGGATCGAAGAACGTGCTCAACATATTCATGCCGGCGTCGCCCACGCCATTGGAAGACCGCAGACTCACGGAGGATCTGAGCAGGACATGGGGCACGGAGTACAGGGTGGCGGACATCGGCCCTGCGGCAGACGCCTTCACAAGCATGCTCTCGGTAGAACCGGAATCGCGTCTTGAGAGAGGCAACATCTACGCCAGGTGCAGGATGATCGTTCTTTACGACGCGGCAAAGAGAACCAACCGCATGGTCGTGGGAACTTCCAACAAAAGCGAACTGATGATGGGATATTTCACCAAGTTCGGAGACGGGGCGTCCGACCTGACGCCGATCGCAGGACTGTACAAGACTCAGGTGCGCCAATTGGCGGAGGTCGTGGGCGTTCCGAAGGAGATAATCGAAAGGGCGCCGTCCGCAGGCCTTTGGGAAGGGCAGACCGACGAAGGGGAGATGGGGATAACGTATCGCGACCTCGACCGCATCCTCTGCGGCATCGAGAACGGCCTCAAGGACGGGAAGATATCCGAATGCGCAAGCGTGCCTGCGTCGAAAGTGTCGGAGGTCAGAGCGCGCATGGCCGCGACGGAGCACAAAAGGGCATCGGCCAAATCCCTCAGCATCTCGACCGCAGGCATCGGCAAAGGCCGTGCATAAGGCCGCGACTGCGCGGCAACGCTTGTTCGCTTGCGGAATGGGTCTGAAGCCGTCCGCAGACATAAAGCCCGAATCCGCATCGCAGGCAGTCAATAGTGTCAGAGAGGCATCTGCTTTTGCGGCGGGTCATACGAAAGTTTTATTACCATCCCCGCAATAATCCGCATTAGCTCCTATAGTGTAGCGGCCAATCATGAAGCCCTCTCGAGGCTTCGACACGGGTTCAAATCCCGTTGGGAGCACTATCCATTCCATACATGCATTCTCTGCGCGATCCAACTTTTACGGCGATTCCGCTGAAATATGGGAACTTAAGAATTGGGATTCCGACACAGTTTGTGGTTGATATTATGTATATGGGGGCGGGATGCCGATCGCTCCTGTCGGCAGGCCCATGGATCTGCAGCCGGATCCCGACGGTTGCTGAACAATAATCTTGATTTTGGGGAGGGGGCGCCGTCAAAGAGAGTCCGGATCCGCCCGGCTTCCAACTTGCGGCGAACCCGGGACCGACGGGCAGGAGGTGATTTGGGCGACCATATCCGCGTCCCGCCGAAAAGGCGGTTTCCGCGCCACGACGCAGTCTGAGAGTTTAGAATCGTTGCGATCGACCCCGACGACCCGCTGTCCGGCACGCGCAGGCGCCGCGATGAGAGCTCAACCCCTACGCGGACCCTTTCATTGCGGGGACGTACTATCAGTTCACGCCCGGCGGAGGCACCAAGGCAAACCGCGACCGCGACCGCGAGATCCTCGTCGGCAGCTCCGAGATCGGGAGCAGGGGCCTGACAGGGCGGGCGGCGGCCCGGGAGACGCGGCTTCACGGCTGCGGACACATCCAATATGAAATGCGATGCCGACACCACGGCATAACAGAAGTAATTTATATATGTTAACAAATGTGTTCTATATGAATAATGAACAGTCATGGTACAACATGTGCATGAAGAACCTCCAGGCGAAGGTCGGGCTGACGAAGACGGAAGCCAGAATATTCCTATCCCCCAACTGGGAGCGCGCCTCAAGAATCGAAAAGGATCTGGGGATAACCTATGAAGAATTTAGGGAGATCAAGAAGACTGCCGAGAAGAAGGTCGAAGACAGCGGCGTAAACCTCAGCGACAGCGGGTGCATGCTTCCGACGCTGTTTATATGACCCTCCCCATCGAGTTCGGCAAGATCTTAGACCGTCACGACGGCCGCAGCGAGGACGATCGCCTGAAGTACGCCATGTGCATGCTCGGCCTTCAGGAGATTGCGGGGCTGTCATACAAAGAGGCCCGCGTATACCTATCGAGTCGATGGGAGTCCGAGGAGGAGATTATGGACGACCTAGACCTCAGCAGGGCGGCGTTCCGCAACCTCGTGAGGCGGTCCAGGGAGAAGGTGTCCACCAGCGGCTTCTCCGACGCGGAGATCTTCGGAGACTATGCGCTGAAGGAGAGGACGGACGCCCCCTGATTGCGACAATTCATAAGCTCGCAGGGTTGCCGAGGTCGGTGAGCTTGGTATGGGCATAATATCGGTTCAATCTGAGCGGTGCCGTGCGCCTGAAAGCGTGCCGCAGTCAGGCCTTTGTGTGAAAAGAAGATCTCTTCGGCAGCTCCGAGATCGGCGGCAAGGGCCTGACAGGGCGGGCGGCGGTCAAAGCGGTGGAGCGCGGCTTCACGGCTGCGGACACATTCAATATGAAATGCGATGCCGACACCACATCGAAAGAGATTTTAATAAAACAGAAGTAATTTATACATGTTAACAAATATGTATCATCATGGATGAATATACGCACGAAGACCAAGACAAATATGATGAGTGCCTGAAGCTTCTAGAAGAGAACTTTGGGCCGCCGGATTCGCAGGGCGTAATATACATGTCCCTTGATCTGGTGATAGAATGCCGGGACATATGGTCCCTAGTAAGAAAATAGAGTCTAACGGAGGGGATTTGAACGACCTCTTATTTGGATGTTCATATCCAATCGTATTCTATGAGTCCTGATGAGTTCGGCAAGATTCTGGACCGTCAAGACGGCCGCAGCGAGGATGATCGCCGGAAGTACGCCATGTGCGTGCTCCGCCTTCAGGAGCTTGCGGGGCTGCCCTACAAAGAGGCCCGCGTCTACCTCTCGGATCGATGGGAGTCCGAGGAGGAGGTCATGGACGACCTCGACCTCAGCAGGACGGCGTTCCGCAACCTCGTGAGGCGGTCCAGGGAGAAGGTGTCCGCCAGCGGTTTCTCCGACGCGGAGATATTCGGAGACTATGCGCTGAAGGAGAGAAGAGACGAAGAACAGACCTGAAAAACAATCATCCAGTAGGGATGAGGTAGCCCCATGCAGATTCGAACTGCAGTCGCAGGATCCAGAATCCCGCATGATTGACCACTACACTATGGGGCTGCGTTCCTCCCCAACACTGCTTTCCTTTAATAATTTTCTATTGGTCATGATGCGGGTCAGCGACCCGCATCATGCTCATCCGACCGCTTTCTTCACCTGGTCGAAGATCTCGTCTATGCTTCCGACGCCCTCTATCGTGCATAACTTGCCTGCTTTGCGGTAATATTCCGTCAAAGGCAAGGTCTTGTCGCGGTACACCTTGAGTCTGTTCCGGACGGTCTCTTCCTTGTCGTCGTCCCTGTGGTAGAGCGTGGATCCGCATTTGTCGCAGAAGTTGTTCTTCTTGGGGGGATTGTACAGAAGATGATAGACCGAGTTGCACTGGGGGCAGCTGCGGCGGAGTGTGAGCCTGTTGACAAGCTCTTCGTCGCCCACGTCCAGGTTGAGCGCAAGATCCACGTCAATCTGCTCTCCGAGCGCATCTGCCTGCTCCACTGTCCGGGGGAACCCGTCGAATATCACTCCTGTTCCCTGGGCGAGGGAGGAGATCTTCTCCTTCATCAGATTGATTATAAGGTCGTTGGGCACGAGGGCGCCGCCGGCCATGTAGTTTTTGGCTTTGAGTCCCAACGAGGTCTCGTTCCTGACAGCCTCGCGGAGCATGTCGCCCGTGGATAGGCGCACATATCCGAACTGTTCGCTGAGCTTTTCGCCCTGGGTGCCTTTGCCGGATCCCGGAGGCCCCAACAAGATTATTGTCTGTTTCATGTGAAAACGCCAAACATTCAATATTTAAAAGGATATTCACAGCCCCAGCGCCCATGCGGCCTTTGTTCCGCGGCCGACGCATTGCCGCTGCGGGTTCGCGCCTGCCCGCCCGATGCGAGGCCGAGCGGAAGTTTCAATGAATGTTTTATAATCCAATAGCGGGATGAGGTGTCCGGTGTCCAAATGGATCAAAGAATCATCGGCATGATCGAGAATGTTGTCGGAAAGGAAGGCTATTCGACCAAGACTGCCGACCTGTACACATATGGTTTCGACGCATCCATATTCCACAACTCTCCCGATATTGTGGTTCAGCCCCGAACGACGGAGCAGGTCTCCGAGATCATGAAGATCGCGAACTCGGAACGCATTCCCGTGGTGCCCAGAGGGGCCGGCACCGGACTCTGCGGCTCGGCTGTGCCCATGAAAGGCGGCATAGTCCTCGCCATGCAGAAGATGGACAAGATCAAGAACGTCAGCGTAGAGGATCTGTGGGTCGACGTCGAGGCGGGCTGCGTCTACGACGACCTCAACCGCGAACTTCTGAAGCACGGGTTCTTCTTTCCCCCGTCCCCCGGTTCTGCCGAAGCCTGTCAGGTCGGCGGCATGGTGGCTACGAACGCTTCGGGCATGAGGGCGGTCAAATACGGTGCGACCAGGGACTTTGTCCTGGGACTCACATTCGTCAAGGCGGACGGAGAGATAGTGCGCGCCGGAACAAGAACCATCAAAGACTCGTCCGGATATCAGCTGGCGCGTCTGATGTGCGGCTCCGAGGGGACTCTCGGGGTCATAACAGAGGTGACATTCAAGATCGCCACCAAACCGAAGAAGTCGGCGTCATGCCTCTGCGGATTCGATGACGTGGAGGATGCCGGAAGATGCATAGCCGGACTCATAGCCAAGCCTCTGATCCCCGCGTCGTGCGAACTCATGGACAGCGTGAGCATCGAAGCGGTCAACAAGGCCCGCGGAAATCCGCTTCCGGCCTGCAAGGCGATATGCATAGTGGAGGTGGACGGAGAGACGGACGAGATCATTCACAGGGATCTCAAGATCGTGGAAGAGGTCGCCAAAGAAAAAGGGGCGATATCCGTCACGCCGTCGTTCGACGCCAAAGAGATATCAAAATGGACAGACGCAAGGAAATCCGTCATGACCTCTCTGTCGGCGCTCAAGCCGGGATACTCCTCCGTCTCCCTTGCGGATGACATGGGGGTTCCCGTGTCGCGGGTCCCCGAGGCCGTGAAGGCATTCCAAGGCATAGCCGCCAAATACGGAGTGACGATAGCCACGTACGGCCACGCCTCGGACGGCAATCTGCACACAAAGATGCTGATAGACCCCACGGACAAGGACGAGTGGGAAAGAGGCGTCAAAGCGGTGGACGAGATATTCGACGTCTGCATCGAACTGGGCGGAACGGTCACAGGGGAGCATGGCGTAGGCATATCCAAGGCGCCGAATTACATGAAGGAGCGCGCCTCGGAGCTGTCCAGCATAATCGCGATAAAGAAGGCCATGGACCCGGAGAACATACTGAATCCCGGCAAGATGGAGCAATGGCACGGATCCATCCTCACTCATCTGAGATATCCCTGCAAGGAAATAATCTGAGATGTTCGGGCGCGGCGCGGCACGCCCTTTCGGCGGCAACCATGCCGCCCGCACACGCTGAGGTTGCATGGACGCGCACGAGATCCGCCGCATCCGCCTTTCCGGACAGTTCATCACCTCCCCCTGCGGAGGCGGCCCGGAGGCCGTCGTCGAGAGGATGGGCGCGGTGCAGGCCCAGGAATACAGAGCGTCCAAGTGGGCCGTCGGTCTGCGTGCTTCGAACTGCACGGAGTCCGACGTCGAGAATGCGTTCAATTCGGGGAAGATCCTGCGCACGCATATTCTGAGGCCGACGTGGCATTTCGTCTCTGCCAAAGACATAAGATGGATCACGGAACTCACCGCGCCGCAGATAAAGAGGGTCATATCCGGCTACGAAAGCATGCGCGGTATGGACGAAAGCACGTTCTCGGCGGCGTTCCGCGTGCTGAGGGATGAGCTCTCGTCGGGGCCGCAGGCAAGGGATGTGCTGTCAAAAAAGCTGGAGTCCGCAGGCATATCCGTAAAGGACGGGAGGATGCCTATGATAATGATGCGGGCCGAGCTGGAATGCATGGTCTGCAGCGGCCCCAGGATGGGAAAACAGTTCTCTTATTCTCTGACGGAGCAGGCGGCGCCGTCTGCGGAGAGCAGAGGCCGCGAGGATTCCATAGCGGAGCTGGCCCGCAGATACTTTGCGGCCAGAGGGCCTGCGTCGGTGCAGGATTTCGCATATTGGTCCCATCTCCCGATGAAGGACGCGGCGGCAGGGGCGGAATGCCTCGGAGGAGAGTTCGGGCGCGTCAGGCACGGAGGCAGGGAGTACATGTTCCATGACGGCAATGCGGACGCATGCCAAGAGAATGCAACATTCCTGATGCCCGACTACGACGAATATCTGCTGAGCTACAGGGATCGCAGTTCTGCGGTCTCGCATCCATGCACGGAAGGAAAGATCTCCGTCAACGCGGAGAATGACAGGAAACTGCTGATATCCGACGGGATCATCGCGGGGAAGTGGGAAGAAAGCAAGGCGGGCATATCCCTGAGGATCGACTGCGAAGCGGATGACGCAGTCCTTGAGAGGATCGGGAAGGCGAAGGCAAGATATCTCGGATTCATACTCCGTCCGCCGCGGCCCCGGACGTGAACGCGGTCAGACGAACAGGAAGTACACCGCAAGCTCCGCCGCGCCGATGGCTATCATCGCGGCATACGCAAACTTGTTCCATGCGAATATCTTGGATCCGTCGAAAGGCAGAATGGGTATCATGTTGAACAGCCCGAGCATGGCGTTCAGATACATCAGCATGGGTATTATCCCCCAGAACCCGCCCACAGAAAAACACAGGATCATCGCAACTGCGGCCACTGCGAAATTCACCGCCGGCCCCGCAAGGCTGATCTTTCCGTTCATCTCCCGACTGACGTCGCCTCTGATGTACACCGCCCCGGGAGCGGCGAAAAGGAATCCCGCCACCAACGAGAACAGCAGAGCGATCATCAGGCCGGAAGGATACGCCCTGAACTCCGACCATACGTTGTATCTCTGCGCCACGAACTTGTGTCCGAACTCATGCAGCATGAAACTGCAGACCACCAGCAGCAGGGCCACCGCAAATATCTCGACGAAGTTCAGGATCTCATCGTCATTCAGACGGCTGCCGCGGTACAGGATCGCAGTGAACGCGATCGACAGCACCAATACGGCGATCGCGATATGGATGATCTCGGTCCTGCTGAATCTGATCTGTCCTTTCTGAATCCTGTATTGCGGGTCGACCCTTCTGAGGCCGTCGATATCCATGCAATGCCGATATATCTTAATGTTTATAAACATGAAGAACGCCGGCCGCGCCTGCGGCGCATCCGCGAAGACGCACAGCGCCGGCAGGACGCTTAAATATCAGAATAAGACTGGAACTCCCGATGCAGAGGAAGAACGCGGCGCACGGGAAGGAAGGATGCCTATGGTGCGACCGCTGCGGCACGTTGATCATGGGGCTGAAATGCTCCGTCTGCGGTTCGGCGGGAAGGGATTTCGAGATAAACAGCCCCGGCGACATCAGGCCGTGCATGGGAGAAGGCATCGACTCCGTACTGAACCTGTTCAGAGAGGCGTTCGGGACCTCCGAGCCTCTTGAAGGAAGGATGATCTTCCTCAACAAGATACCCGGAGAGGACCGCACGGACGAGATAGTGGCCCACGGCAGCGTGATCGGCGTGATGAGATTCGATCTGCGCCGGGACAGGATGATGCTGGAGATCAGGCAGGCCGGCGCAGACCTGTTCCGCGCCGCCGCCGTCAAGAACGTGGTCACGATCGTGAACATGTCGGGCCACCTGAAGGGAAAGGTCGTTCCCGGCGCAAACATATCCGACGTCGTGGGCGAATTCGATAAGGACGATCCGCTGATAGTGAAGAAAGCGCTGAAGGCGGGTCCGGGGGTGGCCCTGGCGCCAAGCGGCTCCGTCAGAACAGCGGAAAGGGCGGTGAGACTGCGGGATCTCGGCATGCCGGCGGAGACGCCGCTGTCGCCCCCGTCCGGAAGAAAGGAGTTCACAGACGCCAACTCTGCGCATCTGAAGGCCTTGGAATCCAACGCCGTCAGCGACGTGAGGTCATTCATCAAGGGCAAGAAACAGCCGATCACGGTGTCATTCTCCGGAGGAAAGGACTCTCTGGCGGCATTCGGGATCGCCGAGAAGGCGGTGGGGAGTCCGGAACTTCTCTTCATAGACACGGGGCTGGAGTTCCCCGAGACGGTGGAATACGTCAGGCGTTTCGCTTCCGAGAACAGACTGAGGCTGCACGCGGCGGAGGCGGGCAACGCATTTTGGGACAACGTGGGCGCTTTCGGCCCGCCCGCCAAGGATTTCAGATGGTGCTGCAAGGTCTGCAAACTCGGTCCGATATCCGAGACCATATCGAAGGACTTCCCCCGCGGAACGATCACCGTCGAAGGCAACCGTGCGTTGGAATCGTTCTCCAGAGCGGGGATAGGCTTTGTGTCAAAGAATCCCTTCGTTCCGAATCAGACGAACCTGAATCCGGTGAGATCCTGGTCGGCGGCGGAGATCTGGGGCTACATATGGATGCGCGGCCTGGATTACAATCTGCTTTACGACAGGGACTTCGAGAGGATCGGATGCTATCTCTGCGCTTCCTGCCTGGCAAGCGAATGGCGCAACACAGGGCGCATTCATCCCGACGAATACGAAAGATGGGAGAAATATCTCCACAGATACGCCGAAGAACGCGGACTCCCCCCGGAATACGCCGACCTCGGATTCTGGAGATGGAAAGCCCTGCCCCCCAAGATGCGCCTGTTGGCCGACGAGCTCGATCTTAGGATGGAGCCGTCCAAAGGGGAGGAGATGTCCCTGAAGATGCTGAAGGGAGCGTCGCCGTGCGCCGCAGGCGGGTATTCCATGGAAGCGGTGGCGACATTCCCGATGACCCGCGACTTCTCTTACGTCGGCGACGCGCTGGGGACCGTAGGCGACACGAAGATATCCTCGGAGTTCGAGATAGCCATAACGAACATGCGCAACGGGAAGGCAAAGGTCTTCGGAGGAGGCCAGGTCTCCGTCACCGCAGAGAACAGGGCCGACGCCGAGTCCGTGTTCGAGAGAACGCTCAAGGCGTTGATCAGAGCCGAGATGTGCACCCAATGCGGCATATGCGCCAAAAGCTGCCCCAAGCACGCCGTCAGAATATCCGGAGGAATGCGCGTGGACAAGAGCAGATGCGTCATGTGCGGCAGATGCGAGAAGGCGTGCATGCTCGTTCACTATTATGATAAGATAATGACGGGCGGCGGGGCCGCGCCGCGCGAGCCGCGCCACAACGCGAACGCAAAGGGCAGACGCGGCTGATCTCCTGCGGCAGCCCGCATCCAACCCGGAAACTCTGTGCACAGTGCGGGTGAACGGACAGACCGTTGTGTGTGCGAAGGATGCGGGCGGCAATCGTTCTGTAAAAACAAATCCTGCTCCCGCAGCAATCCTTAAAACCATCGTCACACATCAGCAGCAATGGTGGACATGATGTACGCGGCGGCGGTAATGGCCTTCGCCCCCACGCTCCTTCTGATGTACGCAGTTCTCAGAAACTACACCTACCCCAAGGTGCAGCAGCCGTTCTTCAGCGACCCTGCGCTGTTCGGGCTGTTCGCCATCGGCCTCGTCGCAGGCACGCTGCTGTTCGCGGCCTACACATGGCTGAACTGGTCAAATATGATATATATGGCGCTGTTCGCGGCCATTGAATGCCTGGTCATGGTTGCGGTCCTCAATCTCAAGAGGTTTCACGGCAAATCCGACACGGTGTTCTACGGCTACGGCCTGGGGCTCGGCATCGGGTGCGCCTTTGCGTTGGGAACGGCGTTCTATCTCGGAACGGCGATACTTGGGATCGACGACGCCGGCGGCGTGGACGCCGCGGGCTACATATGGCTGTTCATAATCTCGGCGTCGCACGTCCTGATGCTGTCGTCGATCGGCACTACGGTGGGAGAGGGCATAGCAAGGCTGAGGCCCATGGAGTACGCCCTCCAGGCGGTTATGGTCAACGTCGTCTTCGCCCTTGTCCTCGCGGCGGCGTACAATTCCACCGAGAGCGGAATAATCTTTTACGCATCGATAATCGTTGCTTTCGTCATCGCGGCGGCGAATTTCTATCTGACCATGCACGTGCGCCTGTCAAAAGTGATCAGGGACGTCCTGAGGATGGAAGGGAATCACCGCAAGGACGTCCCCAAGTGATCATGCTTTGTATCTGCCGTACCTGACCTCATACGCCATGCACAGATCCTGCATGGCCTTGAGCAGCTTCTCGGGATCTTTCGGATCCACCTTGGCAATGTCGTCCCCGTCGAACGTCCCGAATATATCCGTGAGCCCCTTGGCCAGGAGTTCCAGCCTTTCATGGGGGTCGCGGCAGGTCTCATACCTGTACACGAGGGTGGAGAGGGGATCGGAATCCAATGTCTGCTGCTTCGGTTCTTTGGAAGGCACGAATCCGGACAGTTCGGACAGGACCTCCCTCGCTTCGTTCTGGCTGTCGCTTTGGAATATCGGCCGCATGTCCTTATGGATGTTCGGCGTTCCGCAATAGGGGCATGCCGATGATTCGGCGGAACGGTCGATTATCCTGTGTCTTCTGCACTTAAGGCACGAGACGACGGAATACATCAGCCATACTCCGTGAAGACCAAGGCGGCGACGCAGCATCCGTACTCTCCCGGAGGTATCCTGTGCTCCATCGCCACAGTGCGGATCTCGCCGAATTCGATTCCGCGCATCTTCGACATTTCAGCCATCTTCGATTCCAGTTCGAGTCTGAGATCCGCTTCGCATCCGAACAGCTTCCCCTCGGCGACATACCCCCCCTTTCCGTCCACGCGGTATGCATAGGCGATCCCGGCAGATATCACATCGCCGCCCCGGCCGCGCATCTGAGACAGGACGCAGTGGGTGACGGCGCCCATGGGAAGATCCTTCTTATCGCACTCTTTGGCCCCGACGGGGATCACCGAAGATACGGCGACCAAGTTCTGTTCGCTTATCCCGGCATTGAAAAGGGCATTGTCGAACGCGTTGAGATCCGAGGTCCTGCTGGTCGCCTTCCCTGAGGTGACGAAGAACCCGGACGGCGTGAGATGCATCCCGACTCACCCGTAAAGCTGTCTGAGGTCGGTGTTCTCGCGGTTGGCGTAGGTCTCTTGGGATTTCATCCTGATGTCGATCTCCTCAGCCTCCTTGTACAGGGGATCCACGTCCATCTTCAGTTCGGGGATGATCTTCGACAGAGGCTCCAAAAGCTTCGCGGCCGCCCGGGGGTCAGGGAGCGCGGGGTTCGCCGGGCACAGTATGGACATGACGTCCGTCCCGGAATGCGCGCCTTCGTAAAGCATGACCCCGGTGATGCCGCGAACGAGGCCTTCTCCCAGGTCGTGCAGGCCGAGGCGGCCGATCTCATCATGCATGTTCTTCGAGGA
>JAITQH010000072.1 GCA_031288985.1 Candidatus Methanoplasma sp.
CCCTCGAACGACGCCCCTCCCGGAACGAAGATGGATTGCGGACTCGGGAGTTCGCCATCCCGCATAGAATATGCGGATTTCCAAAACGCCGTTATGAAAGTGGTGAAGGGCGTCGCAACGGTATTCGACGGGGAATCCTCCGTAGAGCTGAGCGACGGAAAGGACTGCCGCGGAGTTGTCGACGGCGACATACTTGACGGAGCAGGCATAAGATGAAGGCGGACCTTCACATACACTCATGCTATTCCAGCGACGGGGTCTCATAGCCCGGAGAGATAATAGAGGCGGCCGTGAGGCAGGGTCTCGGATGCATCGCCGTGACCGATCACAACAGCTTCTCGATCTATTCCGAGATAAAAGACAACGGCAGGGTGCTGGTCATACCCGGCGAAGAGGTCTCTTCCGCCGAGGGGCACATATTGGCCTACGGCATCGACCGAGAGATACCCCGAGGGATGTCCGTCAGGGAGACGATAGACGCCATACATGCGGCGGGGGGCGCGGCGTTCGCGGCGCACCCGTACAGATGGTGGTCCGGGCTGGGAGAGAAGAACGTTCGCGGACACGAATTTGACGGCACAGAGGCGGGCAACGGGCGCTCCGACGCCAAAGGCAACCGCAGGGCGCGGAAATTGGCCGCCGAGCTGGGCAGGCCGACAAGCGCCGGGAGCGACGCGCATACTCCCGACCACATTGGAGATGCATACGTCGACATGCCCGACGCGCCGTCATGGCAGGATGCGCTCCTGAACATCATGGACGGAAAAGCGAAAGCGTTCAGTACGGACCGCCCCGCGTTCGACTCAGTGAAATATGCTTGGAAATCCATAACGGAATGGATCTTCAGAGGGTTCAAGAAAATGTGAAGGCCGCGCAGGAGCGCGGCATAGGTTTTATCTTCAGGACATCAGGCTTGCGGCCCTGAGTTCGGCGGCGATCTTGTCGACTGCACGCACTACGTCCTCGGGCACCTTGGCGCCCGTGCAGACCATCTTGCCGGATCCGAACAGCAGGACGACAACCTTGGGGTCGTCGAGCCTGTACACGAGGCCGGGGAACTGCTCGGGCTCGTACTCGACCTTTTCCAGACCGAGGGTTATGGCCACGGTGTTGAGGTTGATCTCCTGCTCGAGATCCGAGGAAGCAACGATGTTCTGCACTTCTATCTTAGGTTCAATGCTGATCTTTATGTTTGCCTTCTCAAGATCCTTGGCGACCTGTTTGATGGCCACTTTGACGGAATCAAGGCATTTTGCACCCGTGCACACGACCTTTCCGCTTCTGAAAAGCAGGGTTGCGGTCTTGGGGTCCTTGAGCCTGTACACGAGTCCCGGGAACTGCGAGGGGTTGTACTCTGCGCCGTCAAGTGCGGCTTCTATCGCATTCAGGTCAAGCTCCTGTCCAAGCGAAGTGGATGCTACCACGTTCTCTATGTTCATTTTTGCCATCGTTTCACCAAAGGGGACTATTTATAAGCTATTTATAAAGGTTGTGCATTTTTTGAGGTTTGAGGCCATTTTTTGGCATGTTCCCGACTGTACCCGCGGATATCGTTTCTGACGGTCAGAGGCGCCTCCGTCGCCCCGCTTCTCCGTCCGGCATCCTCGCGGTATTTTTTTGCGTGCGGGCCGCAGGGAATCAATACGATTCCACCGTCTGCGGGCACGCTCCGAAATATCTCATGCCATCTGTGATGCAAAGCGGCTTATAGGCAAAAAGATAAATGAAATCAGACATAAAGGGATGCTATGACCATCGGGACCCTCTCAGGCGAAAGCACATCAAAAGCACGTTCGCTGATCTGCATCGCAGACCCGGGAAACGACCTGAAAAAGGCCGCCGGCATCCTCGAGAGCAAGTCCGCCGAGGGCGATCCGGAAGCGCAGTACCTTTACGGGCTTTTCCTTTTCACCGGCGCAGGAGGCGTGCAGGAGGACAGAAAGGCCGCCGTCGAATTATTCGAACTGTCCGCCGCGGCAGGCTGCGTCCCCGCATCGATAGTGAGCAGAGAGGCGTCCAAGAACGCGGAATGCTCCGAGTTCTCGGAGCTGCTGAAGCTGAGGCTCAGAGGCGAGCGCAGGGATGTCGACGCATGCAGAAAGCTGTTCGGCGTCTACGAGAACGGCGAACCGCCCGCAAGCAAGGATCACGTCGAAGCCGTCAGATGGTACACCGTGTGCGCAGAGGAAGACGACGCAGAGGCGCAGAACACCGTAGGATTCATGCATCTGATGGGGAAAGGAGTAAAGAAAGATCGGGAGAAGGCCGTATACTGGCTGAAAAAGGCATCGGTCGCAGGAAACGCCGAAGCCATGTTCCGTCTGGCCGATATGTACGACGCCGGACTGTGCAACACCGCTCCGGACATGAAGGAGGCGGTCAAGTGGTATCAATCGGCGGCCGAAGCGGGAAGCGCCGACGCACAGTATCGGCTGGCGGTATTGCACCTGACGCCGAAGACCAAGCTTCATGACGAGAAGAAGGCGCTGAAATGCCTTGAGGCCGCCGCGGCGGGAGGCCATGCGGAGGCGCAGCACCAATTGGGAATGATACTCGCCTACGGCCGCGGGATCAAAAGGGACCCCATCAGAGCGGTGGAGATGCTGGAGGCTTCATGCGGATCCGGATACCAGCAGGCGATGGTGGACTACGCCAACATGAGATTCGATGGGGAGGCGATCCCCCAAGACTATTCCAAGGCCGCCGAATGGTTCCAGAAGGCCGCCGACTCCTGCAACGGATACGCCCAGTACGCGCTTGCATGCATGCACAGCAACGGGTGTCATTTTGAACCCGACGACTCCGTCGCCGCGAAATACTTCAGAGAGGCCGCCGAGATGGGAGAGGTCAATGCCCAGTACGCCCTCGCCACATTCTATCACGAGGGCAGGGGTGTGGAGAAGGACCGCAAGGAGGCGGCGGTCTGGTTCGACCAAGCCGCCGACCAAGGCCACCCCGGGGCAAAAGCGTTCCTTGGAATGATGCTCATCACGGGCGACGGGATCGAACGCAACATTGAGGAGGGTGTCAAACGCCTGAAGGAGTCTGCCGACAGCGGATATTACGAGGGGCAGTATTACCTCGGGAAACTGTATGCTGAGGGGAACATCGTGAAGAAGGACATGCATCTGGCGAAGAGATATCTTTCATTGGCCGCCGGACAGGGCGATCCGGACGCGATCGCACTTCTTGAAAAGATAAGGGCCGGAAAGCCGCGTTGAGGGCGGAGGCGCAGAAATGACAAACATATTACGCAGCGCAGAGAACGGCGATCCGTACGCCATGCTCGGGGTAGCCTATATGCACCATCACGGCAAAGGCGTGGATCAGGACACAGACGCCGCCATGACCTGGTACGTAAGATCGGCATCCTCCGGATGCGCCAGGGCAAAATGGGAGCTGGCCAACATATTCCGCGACGGAGTGATAGTGGAATCCGACGCGGAGCTGCACATCCTGTATCTGATAGATGCGTCCAAAGCCGGCATACCCGAGGCGATGATGGAGCTGTCCCTGCACTATCTGTCGGGAGACATGGTCCCCGCGAACGAGACGGAGGCATTCAAACTCATGCTGTCGGCGGCGGAACAGGGTCTTCCGATGGCGCAGTTTCTGACAGGATACATGTTCGGGAAAGGAATAGGCACGCCCCGCAGCGCGTCCGAGAAAGAGACGTGGTATTCCAAGGTGGGCATGTGCGGCGACGCGGACATGTTCTATAGGATAGGGATGGAGTTCGAATACGGCATCAACGTCGACACAGACCTCTTCGAGGCCGGAAGATGGTACAAGATAGGTGCGGATATGGGGCATGAGAAATGCATTCTCAGCTGGGGAAGCGTTCTTAACACGCTCTCGGGGGGAAGGAAGGACACAATGCAGGATCGCAGATTCATGCTGAGCCATACGGAGTCGGAGAAGGACAAGACCGCCAGGACTCAGGCGTTCGAGGTCGCCGACCAATTCCTGGAGCTGGGAGAGGTGGACAAAGCCATACTGAACTACAAGAAAGCGGCGGAGCTGGGAAGCCCGATCGCCATGTTCACCCTAGCCACAATGTATCATGACGGCACGTTCCTGAAGCGCAACGACCGCGAGGCGTTGGATCTGCTCTTCAAAGCGTCCCATGCCGGTTCCGAAGACGCGCAGTTCCTGTTGGGCTCCCTGTACGAGGAAGGGGGCATGGGGTTCACGAAGGATCCGTCCGAAGCCAAAAAGTACTTCGCGCAGGCCGCCGAGAACGGCCAC
>JAITQH010000073.1 GCA_031288985.1 Candidatus Methanoplasma sp.
GTCAAACTGAACAGGGATCCGTTCGTCCTTGCCACCGGAGCCTCGGAGACCGAACTCTTGGGAGACGTGAGGCACGACCCCTACGGCGGCCATGAGAAGCTGGGGACCCCGGCCTATGAAAGGGTCATAGCCGGATCCATACACGAAGCGCACGAAGGCGTGCTGTTCGTGGACGAGATCTCGCATCTCGGAGCTTTGCAGCGGTTCATCCTCACGGCGATGCAGGAGAAGAGGTTCCCGATAGCCGGGAGGAATCCCCAGTCCGCCGGCGCGGCGGTCAAGGTCGAGAACGTCCCCTGCGACTTCATACTGGTGGCGGCATGCAACATACAGGATCTGGAGCACATACTTTCCCCGCTGAGATCCAGGGTCATCGGAGGCGGATACGAGGTGTTGGTGGACATAGCGATGCCGGACACCCCGGAGAACCGTGCGAAATACGCGCAGTTCGTCGCCCAAGAGGTCACGATGGACACCCGCATACCCCACGCCACCATAGAGGCCGTGGAGCTGATAATCTCCGAAGGCAGGCTGCGTGCGAGGTCTGACAACCAAGTGAACGCCCTCACGCTGAGGCTCAGGGAGCTGGGCGGACTCATACGCGCCGCAGGCGACATGGCGGTCATGAACGGGGATCCCCTGATCACCGCCGAGCACATAAGGCAGGCGCTGAAGAGGTCCAGACCCGTCGAGGATCAGATAAAGGAGAGGTACGGATCGTACATGAAGGGGATGTCCAAAGACGTCTCCGGAGCTCAGAAGGAGACCTCTCAGTATTATCTCGGCAACGAACACTCCGACGACCAGATGTTCAACTGAAACCCTTTCGGGCCTCGGCCCGTTTTTATTCAATCCATATTTCGATCTCTGTCAGACATATATCCTTCCCGGAGAGGACGCATCAGGCTCTTCGCAGCAAAACATTCATTTATGGCCTATGCATTCCACCATATAGGAAGATAAACAGGTTCACAGCCTGTTCATTGTCCGACAGAAGGGTGACAAAACAGTTTTTGTGTAAGGCGGTTGTCAGACACTTATTTATATCCGTAAGCATATTGTGTTTTACTGCGAAGCCGGAAGGATGGGTCCGGCCTCGGAGTGTGATGACCATGACCGAAGACGGTGCGAAGATAACATTGAGGATGGGCAACGAAGAGATCCAGATGATGGAAGACTTCATGGCCGACCGCAACATCGGAAATCGTTCAGACTTCATCAGAGATGCGATCAGGGGCTACATCGAGTCCGAAAGGAACGACGGCCCCGGTGCGGGAGCCGAAGACGGACTGTTCGTCCGTCTCACGGAGGTCCAGAAGGGAACGCTTGAGCTGCTGGCGCAGGATGGGATGTGCGTCAGCGCGGAGGAGTATGCGCGCAAGTGCATACTCGACCGGATAATCCCGGCAGACGCGGAGAAAGACGCGGTCAGCCGGGCCTTCCAAGCGTCATACATGGCCTCTAAAATGAAGTAAAGTCAGAATGGGATGGGATCCGGCGGGGATGGGATGCGTGTTCGCACGTACTTCGCCGAGAAAACACTTTGGAAGCATGGGGATGCACAAAATGGCAAACGAAACGACGATGGAACCGCGCATTGCGGTGATAGGAATTGGCGGTGCAGGCTGCACAGTGACCGAAAGGTTCTACAACAGCCTGTGCTCCGTCGATACGATTGCCATAAACACTGACAAAGACGCTCTGTCCGCCATCTCGGCGGACAAGAGGATCTACATATGCAAGTCTGTGACGAAGGGAGAAGGCACCAAAGGCGACAGGATCCTTGGCAAGAAATGCGCCCGCGCGCATGAGGAAGACATCTCCAAAGCGCTGGAAGGCAGCAACATCGCCTTCATAATTGCAGGCATGGGCGGAGGCACCGGCACCGGGGCCGCGTCCGTCGTCGCAGAGATATGCAGCAGGATGAATATCATGACGTTCGCAGTGGCGATCAATCCGTTCTCTTTCGAATCCTCCAGATTGGGAACGGCCGCCGAGGGCCTCAGGGCGCTCAGGGCGGTATGCCCCTCCACTTTCGTCGTGGAGAACGACAGGATACTTGCCGCGATGCCCGATGCGACCATGTCGCGGGCGTTGGACGCCGTCAACAACAGCATCATGGATTTTGTGATGCGCATGAAGGACAGACTGTCCGAGATGCTCGGGAACGAGGCGGCGTCCGTGCGGATCGAAAAGGCGTGCGAAAGCGCGGTGCCTTCGGCATCCTTTGCGGTCTCCGAACCCCGGGCCGGCCCCGGCGGACACTGACGACCCTGCGCATCCGCACCATTATCGGCGGCTTGCGCAAAAGAGGTTTTATCTGCCGCACGGCATGACGTGCCATGAAGGTCGTGGCCCTCAACGGCAGCCCGAGGCTCCTCGGGAACACCAGCAACGTTCTCAACGACGTATTGGACGAGATAGAGAAGGACGGCATCGAGACGGAGCAGATACAGCTTTACGAGTTCGATTTCGCCCAATGCAACGACTGCAGGTCCTGCGAGATGAGGGGGGACGGCAGATGCATAATAGAAGATGGCCTGAACGAGGTCGTGGACAAGCTGAGGGCGGCCGACGGCGTCATATTGGCGTCTCCCGCATACTTTGGAGGATGCTCCTCCCAGATGAAGATATTCTTGGAGAGGGCGGGGCTTGCGCTTGACAAAGGGGATCGCGGACTCAGAAGGAAGGCGGGCGCGGCGGTATCCGTCGCCGCTCACGACGGAGGGGACGCGGCGTACGGAGAACTGACCGGATGGCTCCTGCGGATGGGGTTCCTCGTTGTGGGTTCGAACCCCATGCCGATCCTGAGGGCGCTGAACTCTCCCCGCTACTTGGAAGACAAAGAAGGCATGAAAGGGGTTGTCGCCCAGGCCAAGGACCTCGCTTGGGCAGTGCTCCTTCTGAACGGCTTGGCCTGATCAGAAGAAGTAGAATCCGCATCCTTCGGACGAGGATATCTTCGCCACGGCTTCCAGCCTTTCCAGCGGACCGCTGTATCTCCGGACCATGACCTTGCCCTCCTCAGGGAGGGCGGCCGTCAGGATCGGGATCTCTTCCAGAAGCCGCGCGGCATCCGCAGGGGAATATATCCTTCCGCTTTTGACGCCTTCCGGCACCGATGCCGTCACGGCGCATCCGCGTCTGCCGGCGATCTCGGGCAACAGGCTGTTGTCGGGTCCGAAGGGGCCTATGCATCCTCTTCCTTTGTCCCATGACAGGGGGCATTCGGCGCACATATCCTTCATCTCGTCGAACGAGACGAGATCCCATCCCGTGAGGCGGTCCTCTTTCTTCGAGGACGCAACGGCCTCCGCCTTCGCATCGGCGTCCGCGTTTGCGACGTCCACCCAGCCGGTGGGGATCTTCTCGGAAAGCTTCTCAAGCGCCGCCAGGTCGTCTCCGTTCTTCACTTTGTCGAGATATACCGCGTCGGTCTCCGCATTGATGCGGTTGCGCTTTATGAACGCTTCCCAGTCGCCCACGGCCGCCTTTGCGGCGTCGAGGCTTACGACGCAGTCGTACTCGGCCAGACCGCCGAAGCGCGTCGGATCTTCCGACCGAACCTTCAGAACGTCGGTCTTGAGCTCCCTGCAGAGCGCGCCTTTGGCGTCGGTCTCACAAATTCCTATGCTGATTCCCATTTGAATCTCCTGAACGGACGAACCGTCGTCCTCTTGAGAGGAAGAGGACGCTCTTTAACCTGTCGCCTTAGGGATCGGTGCAAAACGCCCGAAGACGGCGAAACTATGATAACGGCTACGGCGATGAGGCGGACGCATGGCAGACATAAGGATCCGCAAGAGGAAGAGGATGAGGTCCAAGGAGGTCAAACCCCTCTCCCAAGAACTGGAGAGCATGCTGGGAGCGCATGTGTTCGGAGAGGACGACGCGGTGGACCGCGCCGAGAGCACTGATTTCGATCTGCTGTTCGTAGGCAATGACATACTCGGCCTGATAATCGAAGAAAGGCCGTTCCTGACCGTCCGGGGCATCTTGAAATATCGACCGCCGAAGAGGTTCGTGACCGTGGACATGGGCGCGGTCCCGTTCATAACCAACGGGGCGGACTGCATGGGTCCGGGCATAGTCGACGCAGACCCTGATATAGAGGCCGGCGACATGGTTTGGATAAGGGACGCCAACAACAAAGTGCCATTGGCCATAGGCGTGTCGGACCGCTCGGGAAAGGAACTCCTTGAGAAGAAGGCGGGGAAAGCGATAAAGACGATCCACAACGTGGGCGACAAGCTCTGGAAGTCGGGAGAATAAGATGTTCGGCAGGCGGAAGAAACAGAGAGCGCAGGAGCCTCGGAACGCATTCGTGGATCTGGACGGCTTCCCTGTGGACTCCGCCGCGCCGTCCGGCTTCAGAGTGAGGGTGGTGGAGACCACGTCCTACGGCGATCTGAAGCCCATAGCGGACATGGCCCGAGGAGGGAACGTGGTCGTCATGGACACTACGAACTTCGCCGACGGGGATGACGCGAAGAGGAAGATGGCAACGTACCTCTCGGAGATGGCCCGCGACATGGGCGGCGGCTTCTCCGTGATATCCGACAGGCTGATGGTCGTAAGCCCCGGAGGATGGGGCATCGACCGGTGCCGCATCGCAAGAAGGGAGAAGTGACATGCACAAGACGATACACGACCCGGTTCACGGAAGCGTCGCGCTGGACGGACCGTTCTGCGAGATGCTGGACCGCCATGAGATGCAGAGGCTCCGCGGCGTGAAGCAGCTGGGATTCGGCAACATGGTGTTTCCGGGTGCGAATCATACGAGGTTCGAGCACTCAATGGGAGTGTACCATCTTGCCGGAAGGATGGCGGACGCCATAGGCCTCTCCGAAGAGGACGCGCTGACCGTCAGGGCCGCCGGCCTTCTGCATGACATATGCCACGCGCCGTTCTCCCACGCGATGGAAGAGCTGGTGGAGGAACGCACCGGCCTGGACCACATGGAATTCGCCGAGAGGCTCATAAAAGGAAAGATCCCCACGCATCCGGCGGCGGACGATGACATGTTCTCTTCCGTCCCCCCGATCTCCGAGGTGTTGGAGGACGCGGGAATATCAGCGGACAGAGTATGCGACCTCATAGCGTGCCCCGACTCGAGGAACGAAGGGATAGAGGCGTTCGACGAGGCCGAGCGCACGTCGCATTTCAGATCGAGGGACTACATGCACCAGATAATCCACGGACCCGTGGACGCGGATCAGATGGACTATCTGATGAGGGACTCCCTGTACACCGGAGTGGTGCACGGGTCGATAGATCTGGAAAGGATACTGAGCACCATGCGGGTGTTCAACGACCGCATCGTGATCGAGAAGCGCGGCGCGGTGGCGGCCGAAGGCCTCATGGTGTCCCGTTCGCTCATGTTCACTTCTGTTTATTACCACAGGACCGTGCGCATCATACGGATGATGCTGGCCAAAGCCGTGGAGGCATCCACGCTGGACATATCGGACGCATATCTGTGGACGGACGCCGACCTGACGGAGAGGCTTGTCAGAGAAGGAGGCGTCCCGTCGCTGCTGACAAGATCCGTGCGCAACCGCATCCTGTACAAGAAAGCGGTGTCTCTGTCCAGCGGGGAGACCTCCGAAGAGCTTGCGGAGACGCTGTCATGCTATGCCGAATACCATAAGAGAAAGGGGCTGGAAAAGGATATAGCGGACAAGGCGGGCATCGATGCGTCGGAGGTCATCGTGGATCTTCCTCCGAAGAGCAGTCTGCTGTCGGCGGTAAGCATAGGCAAGACCGACGTCTCCATACTGGACGATGGGAAGGTCAGACCGCTGACGAGATCGTCATCCCTCGCCAAGGCCCTTCAGTCAAGGGACGCCTATGGATGGACGCTGCTGATAGCGTCCCCCGGCAACAGGACGGAAGCGGTCGCGAAGGCGGCGCACAGGATCCTGAACATTTGATATGAACAAAGTCTGCGGCCGATCAGACCGTAAAGATGATGTTCGAAAGCTTCTCTCGGATTGACGGGGAAGCTGCCTATGCGGAGGCCGGCGGATGCGTTTCTGCATGTGGATCGCGGACAGTTCCTATAAAATAAATGGCACTGTACTGCCATATTTTTATAAAAATAATAAAATATGGCACCATAATATCATAATTTATACAAACAATGCATACGGTGCACCATGGCAGAGGTTCTGAGAAAACAATATCTTGAGTTCCTGGAGGAGTTCAAAGACGACACGGAAGTGATCAAGGTCATATGCGGCGTCAGAAGATGCGGCAAGTCCACGCTCATGCTTCAGTACATCGATCTTCTGAAGAGTTCCGGCGTAAGCGAAGACAGCATCATCAGCATGAACCTGGAGTCGATGGAATTCGACGACATAAAGGATGCGGCCGATCTGAAAAGGCATCTCAAGGGCCGCATCGGCCCCGGAAGAACATATGTCCTTCTTGACGAGATCCAAAGGGTGAAGGGATGGGAGACCGTTGTTAACGCCATAACGCTGGATTTTGACGTCGATGTTTATATAACCGGATCCAACGCACAACTGCTGTCAACGGAACTGACGACGTACCTCACAGGCAGATACGTCTCGATCAACATGCTGCCTCTGTCCTTCAGGGAGTATACAGAGCTGCACAGGGATCGCACCGAGGACAGATACAAACTCTTTGAGAAGTACCTAAGGTATGGCGCACTTCCGGGGATCGATCCTTTTGAACCCGAAAGGAAGATACGGGTCAGGCTGAACGATCTCTTTTCGTCCATTGTGTACAAGGACATAATGTCAAGAGGCCGGGTCAGGGATGCGGCCGAATTGGAGCGCGTCATAAAGTTCATGATGTTCAACATCGGCAATCCTATGTCGTCCAACAAGATAGCAAACACCCTCGGGGGAGTTCATAAGAATACGGTGGACAGATATCTGAGGCTGCTCGAAGAGAGCCGCATAATGTACCGTGCGGACAGATACGATATCAAAAGCACGGCTCTGTCGCCGAGTCCGAAATATTACTCCGTGGACACGGGGCTTAGGAACTCTCCGCTGAATTACACCGACGAGGACTACGGCAGACTTTTGGAGAACTTGGTCTATCTTGAATTGATAAGAAGAGGGAACACGGTGTACGTCGGAAGGCATGGCGACAGTGAGGTCGATTTTGCCGTGAAGACCTCCGATGGGTTCGAATATTATCAGGTGGTGTATTCGATGAAGGACGGCCGTGTGAAGGAAAGAGAGCTCAGACCCTTGACATCAATAAGGGACAGTTATCCGAAGACGGTGATATCCACGGATGAGCTGAAGGCGGATTTCGCGGGCGGGATAAAACACGTCCACATAATCGATTTCCTTACGGACGGATGACGGCGCCTCGAAAAACAGACTCTGTCGGCGGTGCGTTTCGGCAGATCGCGGCCGTTCATTCCAAAAGGATCCCTCAACTCTGCAAATGTATGCGCCGCCTCACCCTTTGACCACGCCGATGGGCGTGAGCTTAGCCACCTTTCCGGTGAGTCCTGCGCTGCAGACGACCTCTATCACTTCATCCACGTCCTTGTATGCGGCGGGAGCCTCCTCGAGCAGTCCTTCGTCCGAACCGTTCCTCAGATAGATGTTCCCTGCTCTCATCTCATTCCTTACGGCATCGGCGTCAAGACCGTCTATCGCGGCCTTGCGCGACATCTTTCTTCCTGCGCCGTGGCATGTGGAGCCGAACGTCTGCTCCATCGCGCCCTTCTTCCCCACAAGAACGTACGTACCCACTTTCATATCGCCCGGGATGATGACGGGCTGCCCCACGTCCCTGTACATGGGAACGATCTCTCTCCTTCCTGCGGCGAACGCGCGGGTGGATCCTTTCCTGTGGACCAACACGTCCTCGTGGTGGCGGTCTATGTCGTGGCGCTCCTTCTTGGCGATGTTGTGGGCCACGTCATAGACAACGTCCATCCCCATGTTCTCCGCCGAATCCTTCAGTATGCTTTCGAATGACTCGCGCACCCAATGCGTGATCATCTGCCTGTTGGCCCAGGCATAGTTGGCGCCGCAGCACATGGCCGCGTAATAATCCTCTCCGAGGCGGTCGTTGAGCGGAGCGCAGGCCAGCTGCCTGTCCGGAAGTTTTACGTCGTTGTTTCTGACGTAGCGTTCCATATCCTGCAGATAGTCGGTGGCGATCTGATGCCCGCACCCTCTGGAGCCGCAGTGCACCGTTATCGTCACTGCGCCCTTCTTCAATCCGAACGCTTTGGCGGCCGCGTCGTCGTAGACGTTGTCCACCACGTCGACCTCGAGGAAATGATTTCCCGAACCCAGGGAGCCGAGCTGCGGCAGACCTCTCTTGCGGGCCTTGTCGCTGACCTTTGACGGATCCGCGTCCTGCATGTGCCCGAGGTCCTCGGTCGCTTGGACGTCGCGCTCCCATCCGTATCCGTTCTCCACCGCCCATTCCGATCCGTTCAGAAGGATCTCGTCCAACTCTTTGCCGCCGATCTTGGTGAGTCCTTTGGAACCCAGACCCGACGGCACATTCTTGTACAGCTCGTCGACAAGCGCGCCTATGTTCCCGCCTATGTCTTCAACGGTAAGGTCGGTCTTGATCAGACGGACGCCGCAGTTGATATCGAATCCGATGCCTCCGGGAGAGATGGATCCGGAATTGGAATCGACGGCGGCCACGCCTCCGATGGGGAAGCCGTAGCCCCAATGTATGTCGGGCATCGCCATCGAACTTCCCACGATGCCCGGGAGGCATGCGACGTTGGCGGCCTGCTGCGGAGCGTTGTCCGAGCGAATTTGAGAGATCATGTTCTCGTTGGCGAATATGACTGCGTTGGTCCTCATGCCCGGCATCTCGTCCGCAGGTATCTCCCAGCGGTTGTCGTCCAATTTATTGAGCCTGCCGTTCCATGCCATGAGAATCACTTTTTACTGAGTTCATAATAAAATGGGGCCGGGACCGAGATTTGAACACGAGTCAAGGGATCCACAATCCCCTAGGATAACCAAGCTACCCTATCCCG
>JAITQH010000110.1 GCA_031288985.1 Candidatus Methanoplasma sp.
CATGGCGCCGCCTGAATCGATCATTGGGTTGCGGCAAAGAGCGGAAGACGATCTCCGCGCTGTGGACTGTCCTTGAAAAAAGGTGATGAGAACTTTGTTGGCATAATCTCATATCTCGCATCGCAGTATGTCGAAAAGAGCATAAAATCAAAGCTGTCTCCGAACCAACAATGGGAAGATGGCCGCGGATGGTGCCTTCGTCTGTACGTCGGGGATGCCGTCGAATGCATCAGGCTCGATTGTGAGGATGCGGTTCGGAGCGGCAGTTCCGCGGAGGGTCCCCACCCATGCATTGGGCCTCGGAGGCGGGCTTGACCGTGTCTTTAGGATGCCGCATGGTTGCATCAAGGCCCTTTTTACGGGAAACTTTATTAATTAATTATAATTGTGTGGAGCCAAGGTAATCTTTATGAAAGCATTCCGCGTGGTAGGTTCATATGCAGACCCCAGGAAGAGGCAGCCCTTCTCCATGGAGTTGTCCGCTGTCGATGAGGCGGCGGTCAGGGAGAGGGCGCTGTCCACCCTTGGCAGCAAACACAGGCTAAAGAGAAGAGAGATCGAAATCGCAGAAGTGACCGAGCTCTCCGTAGATCAGATAACGAACCCCGTCGTCAAATACGAAGTCGGGGCATGAAAATGGACGACGACGAACTCCGCCGGGCGCTGGCGGTGCTGGACTCATACAATGCCCAGCTCGAAACCCTGACCCGTCAGGTGGAGGTTCTGCAACTGTCGCTTCAGGAAACAAGCAGGGCCGGAGAGGCTCTGAAAGCCATCGGAACCGCCAAAGAAGGCGATGAGATCCTGGTGCCCGTGGGCGCCGGCACATTCATTCCGGCAATAGTTTCGGGAAAGAAGACGGCGATCGTGGGCGTAGGCAGCAGGATATCCGTCGAAAAAGACGTGAGCGTCGCCTCCGATTTCATGGCGACCCGCGGAAGCGAAATATCCGAGGCCCTGAAGAAATCGATCTCGGCGCTGTCCGAAATGGAGATGGCGGCCGAGAGGCTGACCGTCGCCGTGCAGCAGGAATACCGCAGCAGACAGATCGTTGAGTGAGACTGAATGTTCGACTCTTTGAAGTCCAAGCTCAAGAGCGTTTTCAGCAAGTCTGAGAAGCTGGACTCGAAGGAGATATACGAACCCGAGTCTGAACTCCCTGTCGAAGCGGCGCCGAAACCGGCGGAGGAGGCTTTTCCTTCCGACGAAGAGCTGACGATATCCGAGCCTGTCAGCCCGATAAGATCCCCATTGTTCGGAAAAAAACCGACATCGGAACCGGCCCCCGCTGAGAAGAAACCGGCGGAGGAGGTCCCGGAAAAGAAGGTGTCCCGAAAAGAGGCCCTCAGGCAGTCCAAGCAAAACAAACCGGACAGACCCAACCGTTTCTCGACGGATGGAATGGTGGGAGCTTCGGGAAAAAAGATCAAAGAGGATCCTCTGGACGACCTTCTGGATGAACTCGAGGTGGCCCTTCTCGAATCGGACGTCGCTTATCCTGTGGTCCAGGAGATCATCGTCGGGGTCCGCGACAATCTGGTCAACAAGAAATACGCCAGAGAATACACCCTGGAACAGGTGGTCGAGCACGCTGTGAAGAGCGCAGTGCGCGAAGTGCTCAAGGTCAACGAGTTCGACTTCGCCGAGTGGCTCGAAGGGCAGCCGAGGCCCACGGTGGTCATGTTCATAGGCATCAACGGCACCGGCAAGACCACCGTGATAGCCAAGATGTCCAAGCTTCTCACTAATGAGGGGAAGAGCGTCGTCCTCGCCGCGTGCGACACGTTCAGGGCGGGGGCGATAGAACAGCTCAGCATCCACGCCGAACGCCTCGGCGTGAAGATAGTGAAACAGACGCAGGACGCGGATCCGGCCTCCGTGGCATACGACGCCATAGAGCACGCCAAGTCCAAGAAAAGGGATATCGTCCTGATAGACACCGCAGGCAGGATGCAGACCAACAACAATCTGATAGACGAGATGAAGAAGATCTCCAGAGTGTCCAAGCCTGCGCTCAAGATCTTCGTCGGCGACGCGCTTGCGGGGAACGACGCCATAGAGCAGGCGAAGGCGTTCGACGCCGCAGTGGGGATCGACGCGATAATCCTCACCAAGATCGACACGGACGCGAAGGGCGGCGCGGCGCTCTCCATAGCGCACACCATCGGAAAGCCGATAGCGTTCGTCTGCGACGGCCAGGAATACGAAGACATCCAGAAGTTCGACGCAGATTGGATGTTGGACCGTCTTTTTGAATGATCAGACGCACAGTTTGAAGAACACGGACGCGAAGACCATCGCGTCGGTGACCATGTTGTCGATCGCGACGTATTCGTTGGGCCCGTGAAGGGTGCCACCGCCGAACTCCCATACGTACGCGTCATAACCCGCCAGCCTGAAGAAGTTCGCGCATGTGGCCCCTCCGACGCCCACCGCCTCGGGTTTTACGCCCGTGACCTCTTCGATCGAGGATTCGAGCGCCGTGAAGACCTCGTTTTCCGTCGAGGACGGCCTGCCGCAAAGGTGCCTCTGCACCTCTGTTATCTTTATCTCGGCGCCGGAGGCCTTCGCGTGCTTGGCGGAGATGCGCTCCGCGACGGCGACGATCTCGTCTATTCCGTGCCGAGGCAATGCGCGTATGTCCATGCTGAACTCGTAGTTCCCGGGGATCGTGTTGACGTTCAGAACGGTCTTCGGACTCTTCGTGGGCTCGAACGTCGATCTCGGGGGACGGAACGCGGGGTCGCGGTCGCCGAACTCCGACTCGAAC
>JAITQH010000121.1 GCA_031288985.1 Candidatus Methanoplasma sp.
GATGGACGAGCTTCTGGCGCTGTCCTTCGACGAGGTGCTGGGGCTTCTGCCCTCCCGGGCCAGGAGGACATACCTCCGCGGCCTGAACTACGAACAGCAGCTTCTCTTCGACAAGCTGAAGTCTGCGGAGGGACCGGTAAGGACCCACCGCAGGGACATACCAATAATACCGCAGTTCGTTGGAAAGACTGTAAGCGTGTACAACGGAAAAGAATTCAAGGACGTCGAGATCAGAGCGGAGATGATAGGGCACTTCATCGGCGAGTTCATACTCACCAGAAGGGCGCCTCAGCACTCCGGACCCGGTGTGGGTGCGACGAGATCCTCGAAGTTCATGCCGCTCAAGTGAGGTGTCTGGAATGATAAACAAAGGTTACACAACTGTATCGGACCCCGACATATCCGCAAAAGCGCGTGCAAAAGATCAACCCGTGTCCCCGAAGTTCGCCCGCGAGGTCGCCGGACTCATACGCGGAATGAAAGTGGACAACGCCATCGCCGCCCTGGAGGACGTCATCGCGTTGGAGAGGCCCGTCCCTCTGAAGAGGTACAACAAGCGCGTCTCCCACAAGAAAGGCGTCGGACCCGGAAGATATCCGGTCAAGGCGTCCAAAGCGATCCTCGGAGTCGTAAGATCCGCCGTGTCGAACGCCGAGTTCAAAGGACTCGACTCGTCCAACATGGCGATATCCACCATAACGATTGCGAGGGGCCAGACCATCCCCGGCCACATGCCGAGGGCGCAGGGCCGCGCAACGCAATGGAACCAAGAGACGGCCAACATCGAAGTGATAATAGAGGAGGTCGAGTGAAATGGCATCAGAAAGGAAATTCGTTGCCGAGAACGTCCGCAGGGTCCTCCTCAAGGAGTACCTCAAAAAGGAGGTCAGCCGCGCCGGCTTCGGCGGGCTTGACGTCCAGAGGACTCCCATGGGCACGCGCGTCGTGCTCACCACGGAGAGGCCCGGACTCGTCATCGGCAGGAGAGGTCAGACCATAAAGAATCTGACTCAGGTGATCGAGGACAGATTCGGCTTCGAGAACCCTCAGATCGAGGTGCTCGAAGTGGAGAACGCAAGCCTCAACGCCCAGATAATGGCGGAGAAGCTCGCATTCTCGCTGGAAAGGGGATGGCACTTCCGCAGGGCGGGCCACTCCACCGTGCGCAGGGTCATGGAGGCCGGCGCCCGCGGCTGCCACGTCATCGTGGCGGGAAAGCTGACGGGGCAGAGGCACAGGACAGAGAAGTTCAAGGACGGCTACATCAAGTTCTGCGGCGAACCCAAGATCGATTTCATCGACCACGGATACGCCGTCGCGAAACTGAAGATGGGAGTCATCGGAGTCACGGTCGAGATAATGAGGCCTGACGCGAGGCTTCCGGCGGACACAGTCGTCGTCAGCAAGACCGAGGCGGCCGAGAAGCACCCCGAGCTCTTCGGCGAGGCCCCCAAGGCGGCGGCCGTCCCTGCGATCGAAGAGGAGGCGCAGTGAAATGGCATCCCTCAGAACCGCAGAGATAAGGGATATGAGCGGCGAGGAGCGCAACGAGAAGCTCAAAGAGCTTCGCAATGAGCTCATGCACGAGAGAGGCGTGTCCGCTATGGGAGGCGCGCCCTCCAATCCCGGTATGATCCGTGCTCTCAGAACGAACATCGCACGCATTCTGACAGTCCAGAAGGAGGAGGAAGAACTCTGATGGCAGACATCTGTCCGGTATGCGGATTGCCCAAGGAACTCTGCATGTGCGAGGAGATCGCACGTGAGCAACAGAGCGTACGGATAACCGTCGACAGCCGCAGATACGGAAAAATGGTCACTGTGATCGACGGCATTGACGAGAACGACATCGACATCAACGACCTGGCCAAACAACTGAAGAACAAATGCGCCGCCGGCGGAACATGCAAGGACGGACGCATAGAGCTTCAGGGCGACCATAAGAAAAAAGTGAAGGTCGTATTGGAAGAGATGGGATTCCGCACCGAAGTAAGGTAAGAGAATGAACAGAAGTGAATTCATGAGATCTGAACTGATTGGATTGGACGTGGTTGTGACGTCGGCGCCGTACTCGGATATTTCCGGGAAAGTAGTGGACGAGACCAAGAACACGTTCACAATCGAATCTGCCGGGACCGAAAGAATGGTTCCCAAGTCGGGCAATGAGTTCAGATTCCCATACCAAGACAGATATATAGACATCAGAGGCGAAGAGATTCAACACCGACCAGAAGACAGAATAAAGAAGGTTAGGTGATTAAAAAATGACAACAAAAGCTAGAAACATAGGATTGGACGTGCTCCCTCCCACTTCAGAGTGCAGCGACCCGAACTGCCCGTTCCACGGCAGTCTCTCGGTCAGGGGACAGGTAATAGACGGAATTGTTGCCACCGTCAAGATGAACAAGACCGTCATCGTTGAGCGCAACTACATGAAATACCACAAAAAGTACGAAAGATACGAGAAGAGATCCAGCAGGTACGCGTCCCATGCGTCGCCGTGCCTCGGACTGAAGGCGGGAGACCGCGTCAGGATCGCCGAATGCAGGCCGATCTCCAAGACCGTGTCGTTCGTCGTCATCGAAAAGAAGGAGTGAGCAGTATGAAGGGAATAGCCGGAAGGCAGATGAGAGGACTTCAGAACGGCTCTCGCCTCGACGTGATAGACAACACAGGCGCGAAGATCATAGAGATCATAACTGTGCCCGGATACCACGGCGTGGCCCGCAGGGTCCCGTGCGCAGGCGTCGGAGACATAGTCATAGCGTCTGTGAAGAAAGGGACGCCCGCCATGAGGAGACAGATCGTTCAGGCGGTCATCGTCCGTCAGAGGCGCCCCACCAGGCGCCCGGACGGCACCATGGTGTACTTCGAGGACAACGCCGCCGTCATCATTACCGAGACGGGAGAGACCAAAGGAACTGACATAAAAGGCCCGGTCGCCAAAGAGGCCGCCGAGAGGTGGCCCCGCATAGCGGCCACCGCAGGATCCATAGTATAAAGGTGAATCGGATGGCAAGCAGCAAAGCAAGGGTACAGAGGAAGGCGCAGGCCAACGCTCCCTCCCACGTCAAAAGAAAGGCATTGTCCGCACACCTCAGCCAAGACCTCCGCGATAAGTACGGGGTCCGCACGGCAAGGGTCTGCAAGGGAGACACCGTCGCGGTCCTTCGCGGCGACGAGGACATACGCGGCACCGAGGGGAAGGTCCTCGAGGTGTTCACCAAGACCGGAAGGGTCTCGGTGGAAGGCGTCACTGTGAACCAGGCGGACGGCACGGCCGTTGTGCGCCCGGTCCACGCGTCCAACCTCATAATAACGAAACTGAACGCCGAGGACCCCTGGAGGGTCGACTCGCTTTCAAAGAACAAGGAGGCTAAACAATGAGCGACCACATGAAGAGGCTCAATGCTCCGAGGACCTGGCCCATAAAGAGGAAGCTCGCGGTATGGGTGACGAAACAGTCGCCCGGCGCGCACTCCCTCGAGAGCAGCCTTCCGGCTGTCGTAGTGCTCAGGGATCTCATCGGGGCCTGCGACACGGCCAAAGAGGCCAAGAGGATCATAGGAAACCGTGAGCTTATCGTTGACGGCAAACCCGTGAAGAACCCCAAGGCCCCCATAGGGGTCATGGACACGATCTCCATACCGAAGACCGGACAGAACTTCCGTCTTCTGCTCACCGACAAGGGCAAACTCGCCGCCGTCGGAATCGAGGCGGACGAGGCGGGCTGGAAACTGGCCAGGGTCGAGGGCAAGACCATCGTCAAGGGCGGAAAGATACAGCTCAACCTGTCCGGCGGAAGGAACATACTTCTGGACAAGAACGACCACAAGTCGGGAGACACCCTCAAGATCGGCGTCATCGACCAGAACGTTCTGGACAGCTACGCCCTGAAAGAGGGCGCATACGCGCTCATCATCCACGGCTCGCTTGCGGGGAAGATCCTCAGGGTCACCGAAAAGGTGCAGAGGAGCGGCTCCGCAGACAACACCGTCAAGTTCGAGGGAGGCGCGGAGACCGTTCAGAGGAACGTGTTCATCGTCGGCTCGGCGAAGCCCGAGATAAAGATCCCGGAGGCGCCTGAATGAGCGGCCCCAGAGACATATATGTGGAGAAGGTCACCGTCAACATCGGCGTCGGCGAGGCCGGAGAGAGGCTCGTCAAGGCCCAGAAGGTATTGGAGATGGTCACCGGGCAGAAGTCCGTTCAGACGATATCCAAGACCGTCAACAGGGATCTTGGCATCAGGGTCGGCATGCCGCTCGGATGCAAGGTCACCCTGAGGGGAGACGTCGCCGAGAACTTCCTCGGAAGGGCGCTGTCGATCAGAGAGAGAAAGGTGTACGCCTACTCCTTCGACAAGGAAGGAAACATGTCGTTCGGAATCTCCGACTATACCGACTTCGAGGGCATGAAATTCGACCCCGGCATCGGGATATTCGGGATGGACGTCAGCGTCGTTCTCAGAAGGACCGGTAACAGGATCACCCAAAGGGCTCTTCTGAAAAGGAAGATACCAAAGAGCCACCGCGTAGACCGCGGGGAGGCGATTCAGTACATGAAAGACAACTATGAAGTAGAGGTGGTCGAGTGAAGCCCAAGAAACAGTTCGGAAGAACCGTGGGATGCACCCGTTGCGGACGCAGGAGAGGCATCATCAGAAGGTATGGCATGCATCTCTGTCGCCAGTGCTTCAGGGACATGGCCCCTGAGCTGGGGTTCAAGAAGTATTCGTGAGGTGACAAGAAATGCAGAGCGATCCACTCAACGACGCAATGTGCGTCATAAAGAATGCAGCCTCCAACGGAAAGAGCGAATGCGTAATCCAACCGTCCTCAAAACTCATCGGCCGCGTGCTGAAGGTTATGCAGGACCACGGCTACATATATCAGTTCGAGTACGTGGAGGACGGAAAAGCGGGACAGTTCCGCGTGGCCCTCAAAGGCGCCATAAACAACTGCGGCGTGATCAAACCGAGGTATTCGGTGAAGGCCAATGAGATCGAGAAGTTCGAAGCGAGGTTCCTCCCCGCCCAGGACTTCGGCGTGCTCATACTCACCACGACCTCCGGAGTGATGACCCAAGATGTCGCCAAAGAACTCGGCATCGGGGGCAAGCTGTTAGCGTACGTATATTGAGGAATCAAGATGACAATAGCAGGGAAAATCGAAAGCACCATCGCCATCCCCGGTGGGGTGACCGTCACAATGAAGGACGGCGCCGTTACGGTCAAAGGACCAAGGGGTGAATTGAGCAGAAACTTCGCGCACCCTCGCGTCAATATTGCCATCGCGGAAGGAGAGGTAACCGTCAGCAGCGAGTACCCGAGAATATCGGAGAAAGCGATGGTGGGGACCTATGTCGCGCATGTCAACAACATGATAAAAGGCGTGACCGTGGGATTCACTTACAATCTCAAAGTAGTGTTCTCTCACTTCCCGATGAAAGTCACGGTGAAGGATAAACGTGTGGAGATCAACAACTACATGGGAGGCCACGCGCCCCGTTACGCCAACATCGTCGGGTCGTGCAAGGTGAAGGTCACCGGCACGGACGTGGCGGTCGAAGGCAACAGCATCGAGGAGTGCGGACAGACCGCGGCCAACCTTGAGAAAGCAACATCCAGGGGAGGATTCGACAAGAGAACCTTCCAGGACGGAATATACATCGTCCAGAAATCACACAAGGTGAGAGAATGAGCATCAAGGCACTTACAGATCTGCAGGGTCTGAAAGAAAGTAACGTAGCCGAACTGGAACAGATCGGCATAACCTCGGTGTCCGAGCTCAGGGACGCCCTGAACGACCCGGCCAAGGTCAAAGAGATGATAAAGGGCCTGTCGGGCGTCGGACCGAAGACGGTCGAGAACTGGAAGACAAGCCTGTCCGAGACCGAGGCGAAGTCCGAACCCAAGACCAAGCCCGAGGCAAAGGTCGAGATAGAGGAAGACGCCGAGATCTCCGAGGGGGTCGAGGGCTACCGTGTGAAGATCAAACCGGAGATCAGCGGCGAGACCGCCGACGCACTCGCAAAGAGAGCGATCATCTCCGGGAACAGACCTGCCTTCAAGAGGCAGGAATGGTTCAGATACTCCAAACTCGGAGACAAATGGAGGAAGCCGAAAGGAATACACTCCAAAATGAAGAGACAGCTGAAGAGGCGCACCCCTATGGTCGACATAGGATACGGCGGCCCCGCCGCCGTAAGAGGGCTGCACCCTTCGGGATTCCGCGAGGTCATCGTGCACAACCCTGACGCGCTTGAGGCGATAGACCCCAAGGTGCAGGCAGTGCGCATCGGAAGGACCGTCGGATTCAAGAAGAGGACGGAGATCGAGAAGAGGGCGGCCGAACTCGGCATAAGGGTCCTCAACAGGATGGTGTGACCATGTCCGATCTGAGAAACCAGAGAAGGATGGCCGCCGAGATACTGAAATGCGGCCGGAACAGGGTCTGGATAGACCCCGACAAGATGGAAGACGTGGAGGAGTGCATAACGCGCTCCGACATCCGCACCGCCATCGGCTCCGACCTCATAAAGGCGAAGGCGAAGAACGGCACATCGAAAGGAAGGATAAGACATGCGGCCGGGCAGAAGGCCAGCGGCAAGAGGAAAGGGCCCGGAAGCAGGAAGGGAACGGCAAATGCCCGCGTCCCCGAGAAGAGGAGATGGATCGCGACGATCCGTCCGATACGCGACGAGCTCAAAACGCTCAGGGCGGACGGAAAGATCACTCCGTCGGTCTATAGGCTGTACTACAGGAGAGCCAAGGGAGGAGTTTACAAGTCCCGCAGGAACCTGAAGCAGCACATGGTCGCCGCGGGCCACCTTAAAGAGGAGGAGATCTGATGGCAACTGGACCTAGATACAGAGTGGCGTTCCGCAGAAGAAGAGAGAACCGTACCGACTACTACGCCCGCCGCAAGCTCCTCACGAGCAGAGAGGCGAGAGCAGTGGTGAGAAGATCCAACAAGAATATAACCGTCCAGTTCGTGAACTTCACGATGGACGGCGACGTCGTAGGCGTCTCCGCCACCACCAGGGAGCTGGGCAAGTTCGGATGGGAGTTCTCCTGTTCGTCCATACCCGCCGCATACCTGATCGGATACCTTGCGGGCAAGAGGGCCCTGAAGGCCGGCATCGAATACGCGGTGCTGGACATAGGGATGCAGGTCCCGAAACACGGAGGCGTGCTGTTCGCGACCGTGAAGGGCCTGACCGACGCAGGACTGGAAGTGCCTCACAGCGAGGCAGTCATTCCCGCCGAGGACCGCATAAAGGGAAAGCACATAGACGACAAGATAGAGGCCGCACTCGAAAGTGCGAAGAAGAAAGTGGAGGCTGAGTAAAATGGATTGGATCCCAAAGACAAGACTGGGGCAGATGGTCCTCAATGGCGAGATCACAACCATGAGCGACGCGCTGGCCACGAGACTCCCGCTCCGCGAAGCGGAGATAGTGGACATACTGCTGCCGGACCTGAAAGATGAGGTCATAGATCTCAACATGGTCCAGAGGATGACCGACTCCGGAAGGAGGGTCAGATTCGCCGTGACGTCCATCGTCGGAAACGGCGACGGCTTCATAGGCATCGGACGCGCCAAGGGCAAAGAGGTCGGACCGTCCATCAAGAAAGCGATAGACAACGCCAAGCTGAACGTCATCGAGATCAAAAGAGGATGCGGCTCTTGGGAATGCGGATGCGGAGAACCCCACACGATGCCTTTCGAGGTAATCGGGCGGACGGGCTCCGTCACCGTGTACATCAGACCCGCCCCGCGCGGAGTCTCCCTTGCGGTGGGCGACGTGGCCAAGAGCCTGCTCACCCTTGCAGGGGTGCGCGACGCCTGGGGTTTCGCCACAGGCAACACCAAGACCAAGGTCAACTACGCAATGGCGACATTCGAGGCGCTGAGGCAGACAGCCCGCATGAGGGTCACGGACGAGCAGGTCGAGAGGCTCAACATCGTCCCCGGCCCGGTGGGGATCTCCATTTACGAGACGGACGTTCAGGAGGACAGAACATGACATACGCCGTTGTCCGCGTGCGCGGACAGCCGGAAGTGAACAGGGATATAGAGCACACAATGGGCCTCCTCGGACTGACGAGGGTGAACCACTGCGTGGTCGTTCCCGAGAACCCTTCCACGAAGGGAATGCTGCAGATGGTCAAGGACTACTGCACATGGGGAGAGGTCAACGCCGAGACGCTTACCGCGATGATAAAGGTCCGCGGCAGACTCTCCGGAGACAAAGAGGTCACCGACGACCATCTGAAAGAGAATTCGGAGTTCGCAACGGTGGAGGATCTCGTCAAAGGGATCCTTGAGAACGACTACAGGTTGAGGGATGTCGAGAAAGCGAAACCCGTATTCCGCCTGCACCCGCCGATAAAGGGATACGAGGGCAACAAGCGCTCGTACACGGCGGGAGGCGCGCTCGGATACAGGGGCGAAGCGATCAACGATCTCATCAACAGGATGCTGTGAGGTGCCAAGATGCCAAGCAGAACTAAAAGGATGAGAGGCTCCAGGACCCACGGCCGCGGAAAGAAATCCGGCCGCGGCGCCGGTATAATCGGCGGACGCGGACAGGCCGGCCTGGGCAAGACCGGTAAGATATACATGCTGAAATACGACAGGGACCACTTCGGAAGACATGGTTTCAAGAGACCGCAGAGCGTCGTGGAGGCCAACTCCACGATCAACGTGAGCGAGCTCGAGGAGAATATCGAGAGGTTCGTCGCCCTCGGTTTCGCGTCCAAGTCGGGGGATACATATAATATCAACCTGACTGATGCGGGAATAGACAAGTTGCTCGGCAACGGAAACATAGCTGTTCCCGTGAATGTGACCGTCTCTCAGATATCTGAGAAGGCCCGCGAGAAGATCGCGGCCGCCGGCGGAAGCATAGTGGAGTGACATACTGAGGTAGATCCGGATGGAAGAGCAGCTAAGCCTGTTGTATAAATTCAAGCCGATCAGCGACAAGCTCCCCGCCGTCAAGCGTCCAGAAGGGCACGTGCACTTCAGGACGAAGATGATGTGGGTGATAGTCATACTGGTCCTGTATTTCGTGATGACCAACGTGTACATCTACGGACTGGACCAGACCAAGTCGCTGGACCTGTTCGCACAGTACAGGACCATAATGGCCGGCGCGTCAGGAACGATAATGCAGTTGGGTATCGGACCGATAGTCACAGCATCGATCATAATGCAGCTCTTCGTCGGGGCTAAGATAATAAAACTTGACCTCACCAGCAGGAATGACAAGGCCTGCTACCAGTCGGTGCTCAAGCTCCTGGTGATCGTGATGATCGTCGTGGAGGCGATGCCGCAGGTATTCGGATACCTCGTGCCGTCGGACTCGTTCGTCAGCACTTGGGGTTCGGGCGGCGCGAGGCTGCTGATAATACTTCAGCTGTGCGTCGGGTCGTATCTGGTCTTCCTGTTCGACGAAGTGGTCTCCAAATGGGGGGTGGGCAGCGGCATATCGCTGTTCATCGCCGCAGGAGTGGCCCAATCCGTGTTCACGGGAGCGTTGAATTGGTATCCGGTCACGGAGTCGGCCGCCATGAGCGTGTCGAACCCGCCGGCCGGGACGATCCCGAAGGCGCTGTACGTGCTCACGCACACGTCCTCGGGGGAGATGGCCAACGGAGGATACGAACTGATATTCCTGGGCGAACCCAATCCAATGATCGCACTGATAGGGACCGTGCTGATCTTCCTGTTGGTCGTCTATATAGAATCGACCAAGATAGAACTGCCGCTGTCCCATGGCAACGCCAGAGGCGCGAGGGGGCGCTACCCCATCAAGCTGATGTATGCCAGCAATATACCTGTCATACTGATGAGCGCCCTGCTCGCCAATGTGAGCATGATCGCTCTTCTGCTGTACAGCAACAGCTTCCTGAGCGACATACCGTTCATAGGGGCGAACTCTTCGATCGGCTACTTCACAGAAGGCAGTACGCAGGCCCAAGGAGGGCTTGCGTGGTATCTCTCGGCCCCCATGGGGGTGACGAGCTGGCTGATGCCGATGTTGGATCCCGTTGGGTACGCCAACGGGCATTCGATACTGCAGAACGCGGGCCATGTGCTGATCTACGGAACGGTCATGATCATGGGTTCGATACTGTTCGCCAAGTTCTGGGTCCAAACCACGAACTTGGGGCCGGAAGCGGTCGCAAAGCAGATCCAAAAGAGCGGCATGCAGATACCCGGATTCCGCAGGGATCCCCGCGTGCTGAAAAGAGTGCTGGAAAGATACATCCCGACGGTGACGATAATATCCGGAGCCATGATCGGCGCATTGGCGGCCGGCGCGGACATGATCGGCACCACAGGAAATGCCACAGGTACAGGTCTGCTCTTGGCGGTCGGTATACTCATACACTTCTATGAGGCGATCGGACGCGAGCAGATGATGGAGATGAACCCAGTGATGAGGGGATTCTTCGGCGGAGATGAATGAGATGCCAAACCCCGGAAGTCCCCAGAGCATGTCGCAGGCGCAGCAGAACAACCCGATGCCGATGCCGAAAGGCACCATGCTCGGCATGCTCGCCGTGCTTGCGATCATGATGGTGGTCATGCAGTTCAGGATGCAGATAGGAGGCGCTCTGAACGCGGTCTTCCAAGTCATTGACTTCGGGGGGCAGTATCCGGTCCTTTCGCTTGTGATCGCCGGGCTGATAATGATAACGCTCAGCACGGTCATCAGAAGCTACATGACCGACTTCATCGCACAGGCCAGGAATCAGCAGATACAGAGCGGATTCACCAAAGAGATGCGCAAGGCCAGGCTGGAGAACAACCTCTTCAAGCTGAAGAAGCTTCAGGAGAAGCAGCCTGCCATGACGGCCAAGAGCATGGAGACACAGACCAAAATGATGAAGACCATGCCCATAACGATGGTGATAATACTGCCGATATACGCATGGGTGTGGTACTTCCTCGAGGAGACCGTTCCGGACGAACTGCTGAACATAAACATACCTTGGGCCACCGACGGGGTGTTCATTCTGAACTCCCTTTGGGTGATACCGATATGGATCGTCGTCTACACGATGATCAGCCTGCCCATCGGCCAGCTCGAGAACCGGTTCGTCAGGTACATCATGCTGAAGAAGCGCCTGAGAGAGCTCGACCAAGTCGAGAGCGCAGGCCGGTAAGGGCATGAGGATAACAATAAGCGGCCCGCCGGGTTCCGGCAAGACAACGGCGTGCCGCGAACTCTCCAAAGCGCTCGGTTTCAAAGCCGTGGTCTTTGGGGAGCTTTTTCGCAAACTTGCCGCTGAGAAGGGGATTACGCTGGCGGAACTCGGCGCACTTGCCGAGAACGATCCGGAGATCGACCGCGGGATCGATGAATGCATCGTCGGGATCGCCAAATCCAACGATGACATAATTCTCGAATCCCGTCTTTCGGCGTATATGCTGTCCAGAAACGGCATCCCCGCGTTCAAGGTCTACCTCACCGCTTCCCCCGGCATACGCATGGGGAGGGTCGGCGTTCGGGAAGGCGAGAGCATAGAGGCCGCATGCGCCGAGACGGTCACACGGCAGGCATCCGAAGCAAAACGCTACAAGATGTATTACGATATAGACGTAGAGGACAAGAGCGTCTACGATCTGGTGTTGGACACAGGCGGTCTGACCCCCGACGGCGTGGTCGAAGCGATCCTCAAAGGGATGGGGAGAACACGTGTTGATAAAAGACCCGAAGGCAATAACTGACAGATGGGGCAAACGCCCGTCGGATCGTTCTTTGGGCGAACTGCTGGAAGCGGGGGTCATCGTCCTTGACAAGCCGTCCGGACCCACGTCGCATCAGGCGACCGCGTGGGCGAGAGATGCGCTTTGCGCCGACAGGATAGGGCACGGAGGCACGTTGGATCCTTATGTGAGCGGCGTCCTGCCGCTGTGCCTCGGAAAGGCCGTGCGTCTCACGGACATCGTTCTTTCGTCCGACAAGGAGTACATCTGTCTGATGAAGCTGCATGCCGATGCGCCCGAAGCCAAGGTGAGGAAGATCCTCTCCACATTCTGCGGCAAGATATACCAGACCCCGCCGGTGAGATCCGCCGTGAAGAGGCAGATGAGGATACGCACGGTGAAGGAGCTGGAGATACTGGAAGTGAAAGGGCGGGATGTGCTGTTCAGAGTATCCTGCGACGCAGGCACATACGTTCGGTCCATATGTTTCGACGCCGGGGAGGCGCTGGGCTGCGGCGCAAGCATGACGGAGCTCAGGAGGACCCGTTCCGGCAGGATGACCGAGAAGGACGCAGCCACATTGCAGGATCTCAAAGACTCGTATGTGCT